>NZ_JBFUJC010000002.1:0-69704 GCF_056401595.1 Paenisporosarcina sp. P4_E4_2
GCTTATTTTAGGCGAGAACATAGGTGTAACGTTTTGGATAGGATCTATCCTAATTCTCACTGGTGTTTTATTCGTTATTAACGAGAAAAATTAGTATTACAAAACCCCTTCAACATTATTTGAAGGGGTTTTGCATGTTAGAAACTAATCTTCCTTATTGGCCTCGTTAGTTGAACAAGAAATGCATTACTCTTTTTGATGTAAAGCATCCGTTAGCTGAACCTGATTATTTACTTCATTTGCTCGATTAAGATGTAAGTGATACATCGCTTGTTGCACTTCTTCTCCACATTCCTCTCTACATACGTTTTCAAAAGTTAATTTTCCACATTCATCTATGACTGAATTACGAATTTAACTTTACTATTTCTTAAATTTCCCATACAAAATGAATAATCTTTTATACTCCGCACATCCTAGTCCTTGTATGAAAAATTATGAATTGTTAGGGAGTGCAATTATGGGAATACTAACTGGAAACCCAAAAGATGAACCATTACATTATGGTGAAGTGTTTGGCCTTTGGACAAATTTAGCAACAAACAATGGATTGATTGCTGCATATCAAACGTTTATTAATCACACTGGTGACGAAGATTTACAAAAACTAATTGAAGAATTGATTTACGCTATGAAAGACGAAAATAAGCAATTAGAAAAGATATTAAAAGTAAATGGCGTCGGGCTTCCTCCTGCACCGCCTGAACGTCCGGAAGCAAGATTAGAGGACATTCCGGTTGGAGCACGATTTAACGATCCTGAAATCAGTGCTGCACTCTCAATGGATTGCGCGGCAGGTTTAGTCGCATGTAGTCAAGCAATGGGTATGTGCATTAGAGAAGATATTGCTTTAATGTATGGCCAGTTCCATTTGGGCAAGGCACAACTAGGAGCAAAGCTATTAAGATTAAACAAAGATAAAGGTTGGCTTGTTCCTCCACCACTACACTTAAACTCTCCAGATAAAGAATAATATTCTTTGGGCAATCAAATTTTGATTGCCCTTTTATGATTGATTCACAATATGTGTCAAAAGCAACATTACACATTCATTCTCTTATTGAACTAAACTGCCCCGTTAGTTGAAGATGGACTCTGTTATTGGAAGTTCCCAATAATCTAATATGGTCCAAGAAATTTGAGGATCCCCATTGCAAGACTTCATTGAACCCACGTATGCCTGGTCAGTTTGTTTACCTTCATCAAAATAATGTTTAATTATTTCTTTTGTAGAGGCCGTAACATTTTGTTGAGAAATGTCTTTGTGGTCTATTGTTGATTTTTTATGAAGGAATAAAAAATTCTGTTCATCATTAAATAGGAATGCAACAGCCATTTGTTTAAGTTTAAAGAGTAACTCTCCCTTTGATTTGTTAATACATCTTAATTCTATTCAAATTATGGATGTTCCTTCTTCAACAATTGAAATCCCCTTCCTCTATTCGGAAAATCAGTTAATAGAATCTTATTCCCTGAAATCAATAATCCGCCATGAAAATAAAAGTTATCCGATATAGAAATTTGTATTGAAAGTAAAGGAAATTCATTTAGTTTTGTCGAAATATTATGATTTAGACAGTGGTCAACAAGGGCTGTGTGGTCCATGAGTGATAAGTTAACCTAACAGTTTGGGGTCTACTAGTGATTTGTGGTCTATAAATGGCCATAATATCAGATCATCTGATGATTCACGAGTGGTTGGTGCTTTATTAATGAAGCAAGAATAATGCATCATTTGTTGCGGAGTGGTCTATTAGTGATGAGATGACTTAGCTTTGGGGTCTACAAGTGGTTTGTGATCAATAAGTGGTCGTAAAATCAAATCCTCTAGTGAATCACGAGTGATTAGTGCTTTATTAAGGAAACAAGAATGATGCATCACTTGTTGGTTCGTACACCATAAGTGATAACTCATATTTGTTCATATTTAGATAACTATTTATCGTGGTGGTCCATCAGTGTTGTATTCTCTACAAGTGGACCATACAGGTAACCCATTGAGGATCTACCGGTGGCTCGTGAATGATTAGTGCTGCACAAGTGATTAATCATTAAAGGTTATGTGGTACATGAATGGTTAAGCAGGGTCTGTTCCTAGATAGAAGTGATATTCTAAAAGAAACATTAATGTAATTCTGTAATGTCCTACAAGTGGCTAGTGATTGAGTGGTGCAGCAAGAGTGATTCATCAGTAGTGCTATGTTGTACATGTCTGTTGTTCCATTTATGGGGCACAGATCATTTGTGGCCCACTAATACTTAAAAAGAAGGCGGTATGTACATGGAGTTGAAAGAGGCAGTTTGGCAAATCAGTGACTTCACAGAAGAAATCCAAAGAAGATACGAAGAAGTAACAGCTGTTAAAGAGTCCGTTCACTACAATACCGTCGATAAATGGTTTAAAGATCTCGAGAACAAAGGGATTCATTATATTCAAAGAGTAGCTGAGAAAAAGGTATACGATGATTTAGATGTAGCCATCGCCATATTCATCATGAAAAAAAGATCTCAAAAGTGGAGTTTAGATGCAATTTCCAATGTCCTTTCAGCTCAAATGGAAGTTCGACCGTTCCCTGACTTACAGAATGAGGAACCACAAGGGCTAAGTGAGGCACAAGTGATGGTGGAAATGGGCCGTAGATTCGATAAAATGCAGAAAGAGTTTGAAGAAAGATTATTTTACGAAATGGATATGAAGAAGAAAGAACTTGAACAACAATTCCTGAACAGGCTACCAACCCCAAAAACCGATCAGGAGATAAGAGCTGAAAAAACTGACCTCATGATTTCATCCGTCCGGAAGAAATACGAAATTGAAGAAAAAGCGATCGCTGAATGGAACAAGTTGCCGATGGAGCAAAAGATGAAAAAAGTGGGCTTTTTCCGTAAGGAAGAAGATATGTTGAAGAGAGACAACTTTATTAGGGAGTTTGTTAAAGACTACTTTGAAATTGGATACAAAAAATAGAATGGGGATTGAACATGTCAAAGTTAAAAGATAGAACTGCCAGCAAAGTATATATATCATATTCATGGAGTTCAGGTGAACATATAGATCGTGTTGTGAATTTAGCTAATTTCTTAAGGAGAGACGGGATAGATGTCGTCTTTGATAGATGGGAAGTAAAAGAAGGACAAAACTTTACTGAATTCATGAATCGGTGTGTGGATGATGTTTCGATTAACAAGGTATTAGTTATATGTGATAAGGAATACGCTCGAAAAGCCAATGCCCTCAATTTAAAGGGAGGCGTTGGCTATGAAACAAGTATTATTTCGAGTTCTATTCTTAATAATGCTCAAAAGGGTAGATTCATCCCAATAGTCTTCGAAAAAAGCACGATGGGTGAAGCTTTTTTGCCTACATATTTTGGAATGACAAAATACATAGATATGACTCCCGAAAACTTTGTAAACGGGTATAACCTACTACTTGAAAACTTATATAGAAATGAGGATTCWGAAAGAATGTTTTACCATGTTATTATTCAATTTAAAGAAAAATTAATGCTCAATAATTTAAAGAGATTTGAGTATGATCACGAGTCAGAAGAAGAAATAATTAATGACATCCTTGTTCCATATGTTTCAGATTCAAAATTCTTATTCGATGGGGCTTTATTGAAACCAAATGACATTGAAAAAGTAGAGATTAGAAGAACCCATCATCCTATAAGAGAAGTTATTAGCAGTGTTGAAAAGGATAATGTTTATCTTAATCAACTCTCTAAAGAAGTTGTTGTTCAGAGTGAAATGTATACTAAGGACATAACAAAAAGTATTTTTGCTAAAGTAATAAAATCTACTATTAATCCTACTAATCAATCAGATAAGCTCAGTATAAGAGCAATAGATGGTTCTGGTACTGATATAAACAACTCCATTAGAAGAGGAATAGAAACAGAAACTACTGACCGTACAAAAGTGTTTATTGTTCATGGTCATGATACTGCCGCAAAAACAGAAGTTGCACGTTTTGTAGAAAAACTAGGTTATACAGCAATTATTTTGCATGAACAAGCTAGTAATAGCGATACCATTATTGAGAAAATAGAGAGATATTCAAACGTTGGATTTGCAATAGTGTTATATACACCATGCGATGTAGGTGGTAAGAAGGAATTGGAGCCGAGACTTCTTTCTAGAGCTAGACAAAACGTATTATTTGAACATGGTTATCTTATGGCCAAAATCGGAAGAAAAAATGTGTGCGCTCTTGTAAAAGATGATGTTGAAAAACCAAATGATATCTCAGGAATAGTCTATGTGACAATGGATCAAAACGATGGCTGGAAATTAGGAGTGGTTAAGGAAATGGTTGGGTCAGGATATAATATTGACTACAATAAGCTTAATTACTAAAACCTAACAAATAATATTAATCGGTCTACCTATGTTGGAAAAAGCTAAAAGTAAATTAATATTGAATTAAAGTCAGTAATAAAACCAGGATGTGTAGTTTACGACACGGCCTGGTTTTTTGTGATTTAGAACATTTCTCGAATTGTATACAAATCTACATGTATATTTGTATATTAATATACATGTAGATTAGGTTACATGTATATGAAAGTATAAAACGTATAAATACTAAGTAAATTCAGAGGGTTTTGCAGTTAAAGATTGTAATCATGAAACAACAGTGTTATTTTTAAATTATTAGTTATCTCCATTTGTCTACAAGTCTACAATTACATAAAACATAATTTACTAATTTCATTATCTAAGGGAGGCATTTTCATGCACTCATCAGCACAAGTGATCACATTTGGAAATTTTAAAGGCGGGACAGGTAAAACCACCAATAGTACGATGATTGCTTATTGTCTAGCAAATTTGGGTTACAGAGTGTTATTAAGTGACCAGGATCCTCAAGCTAACGCTACTAGTCTTTTTCTACGCACAAAGGCACTGATCGAAGACGACATCGTATCATATGAAAAAACGTTAATGTCAGCTATTCAAGATGAAGATTTGAGCAGCATTGTAACTAAAGTCAAAGAAAACCTGTATCTTCTTCCAAGTTTCAGTGACTTTGCTCAATATCCGAAACTATTAGAAAAAAAATTCCCTGATGAAATTGATCGAGTCCAGTTTTTCTCTAAATTGCTGAAGCCTTTAAAGGGGGACTATGATTTTATATTCATAGATGTTCCTCCTACTATTTCTATCATTACCGATTCTGCTTTGTATGCTTCTGATTTCGTCGTCGTGGTATTACAGACTCAAGAAAGAAGCCTTCAAGGCGCAGAAGGCTTTACAGCCTATCTTCAAACGCTGATTGACGACTATGATGCTGATTTAGATATCCTGGGTATTCTTCCGGTCCTATGGAAGAATGGTGCAGCTGTCGACATTCAAACATTGGATACGGCCAAAGAGATTTTTGGCGATCATAATATCTTTTCAAATGTAGTAAAACAGATGGAAAGATTGAAACGATTTGATATGACGGGGATCACTGAAAATGATATGCATGACAAAAATGTCATCGAAAGCTATACAAAGGTTGCGATGGAATTTGTTCAACGATTGGATGCAGCCGTTAATCCATCGAATTCACCAAGCACGATTGGAGAGGTTGTAGATGTCTGATCTGCTTAGAAAGAAGCAACCTGGTAAGATTCAAAGAAGCCAAACAGTCGTTCCGAAGAATACATTTGATATCAAGGCAGTCGAAACTACCGTGGAACCGGAAAAAACTCCGGAACCTACACCGAAAAAAACAGTCAATTCCAATGTGGTTTCCGAAAAGTCGACAACGGTTCGAGTAAACATGAGTACCAAAAACAAGCTCAATGCTTTGGTGACATTGGGCATTGCTTCAACGGTTGATGATGTCACCGATCTCCTGATCAACGACTATATCGCAAATATATTAACAAAAGATGAGAGAAAACAATTCGAGATTATCTTCGAACTCTATAAGAGCAAATCGAAATAATACCCAAAAAGATGAGAGAGCCCAGGCTAACTCATCTTTTTTCAATACTGTAGACTCATCTACATGTAGATTTGTAGATGAGTCTACATGTAGATTTGTAGATATGTAATTTAATCTACATGTATTTTTGTAGATTGGTCTACATGTAGATTTGTAGATTCATCTACAAATTAAGAATTTCACAAATTAACACTCTAAAAAGGTTATTACCTATTATCTTGATAAAACGACTCAAATCCTTATATGTCAACAATTCCTGGGTATTAAATTCCGACATTAATCACATTAAAGTGCATACATGTAGATTGGTCTACATGTAGATTTGTAGATTAATATACATGTAGATTTGTAGATTAATATACATGTATATGTGGTTACATGTAGATTTGTAAATTTGTAGATGGATATACAAGTAGATTTGTAGACCCGTCTACCGTATTGGAAATGCCCGTAAACCCTTATTGTATAAGGGTTTTTGTTCTTCTATACTTTGTTACTAATTGAGAGATTTTACTAGATTCTCAAAAACGTTAYAAAGATAGGAGATGCGTAATGGGCAATTTATCAGCACTGTTTAATTTGATACTTCATGAAGGATTGATGGAATACAAAAAAATTGGTTCACGCGCATCCCTATCAAGACAGATTGCCTTAAAAAGACAAGATACCCAAAATAAAAACGGTATAGTGTTTGTAACACGTTCAAAAGAAGATTTGCTTTCCCCACACGGAGTGAAGGGATACATCATTTCCTCCAAGGAATCGGTTGTGGAAGATTGCAACTTGCTATCCCACTGGACACCGAATGTGTTCAATTACGGTACATATACGAATCAACGACGAAATTACATAAAAGGGCATGTTGAAACAAATTTACAACAAATCAATACGTTTGTTGTCGATATTGATTCCAAAAAGCAAGCTTATACAGAAATTTTAACGGCTGCACTCGATCACAGCGTCGGTTCCCCAACCTTAATTTTGGAAACCCCAAAAGGATTTCAGGTTTATTTTGTGTTGGACAAGCCTTTGTTCATTTCGAATAAACATGATTTTCGTGGTCTTAAAGTGGCCAAAAGGATTTCAGAGAATATTAAACGTAGCTTAGCGAAGGTTTTACAGGGAGTCGATCTCTCGTGTAACGACTTTGGCTTTTTCCGTGTGCCAAAAGAAGAAAATATTCGTTGGTTTTCAAAAGAAATGACCTTTGATTTTGGCCATTTAATTGAATGGTCCAGAAGACAAGACGACAATCACGGACGCGGTTTATTTGTGGTGCATGAAAATCAATCGGCTCACGACGTTACACAAGAAGCCTGGTTCCAGGAATTACTGCATGCAAAAAATGTAAAAGGCCAACAAGGACAAATCGGCCGTGATAACTTGTTGTTTACGTTGGCTTTAGCTTGTTACAGTGCTGGAAAAGAAGAGGACGAAACGTATAACTTGCTAGATGAAGCGAATTCTTCATTGCATGCTCCACTAAAGCACTCGGAAGTAAGGAAAATCATGAAAAGTGCGTATCGAGGACGTTTCAAAGGGGCTCATTCCTCCTATATTCAGCAACTACTGGAAGAGTGGGGGAGTGGGAAAGAGATCGTTATTCAATCCAACCCGAATGGATGGCACAAATTCAAGAAGGCTAGGAAAGATCGATCTCGAAGTCATTACGAAGAGTGGGAAAGCGATATTTTAACGTATATCAGTACACATGCAAATGTCGATCAACCCATTAAGTGGGGAACACAAAAAGAAATCTGCGAAGAAATTGGCATCCCACGCAGTACATTCCATGAAGTCGTGAAACAATCAACCAAAATCATGATGAAAACAGAAGGAAGAGGGTGCAAAGCAAAAACGGGACTAACGTCTGTTGCTGTGCTTCTTCAGTGTGCACTTTCATTCACCCAAGCCCATCGGGCAATGTACTACGAAGCCGTTCAATTAATGATGAGTGAACGAGAGAATTCAGAGTCCATTCATTCATTGGAAGATACGGTAAAAACAGTCCAACATGCCGTCAGACCAAGGATTCCAGATCTATTTACAATCAATTCATCTTAATTGTCCAGTCTGCCATTACATATCTGTATACGTATCCTGTTTTGGTTTTGCATCCTTTGTTTCCTGTATCTATCCATCATCTTTTTTCTTTGCAAACAAAAAAACACAACCACTAGAAGTCGTGTTTTCAGGTTACTCGTTTTCAGTTGGTGTTTTTTCAAGTTGATAGGCAGCGAACTTATCAAAGATACGGTCCATCTGTTGGGATTTGAAGTCATCTGCAAATGCGCGGATAAAGACTTCGTTTGGATTGATGTCGAGGACATTGCAGTAATGAATGATCCATCCAATGCTTAGATTAGCTTTGCCGTTTTCGGCTAATGAAATCCGGGCTGCGTGTTGATCACTATTTTTTTCAATTTGCTGAAGGGTTAACTTTTTTTCTTTTCGAATCTCTTTTAGGGCTTTGCCTATTTTTTGATAAATATCGATTTCATTTTCAGTCATAGTGGAAAATCCTTTCAAAAAATCATTATGCATCTGGTGAATGTAGGTGGTATACTGGACGTAAATTTTTATTTATATATCAAAAAATCTCTACAAACTTGGTTATTGGACAGTTTGGCGACCAGCAATAATCAAGTATATCGGTAGAGAAATTCCAAGGAAAATTCATGTAATTGATGTAGTAAGTATAGCATTCGAATGGAGGATTGTGAACCTCTATTCATCCGTTATCTTTGCCACGAAGACATCAAAAATGAATGAATGTACCTTCTTTGGAGTTTCTGGTGTATGAACTAAACTCAAAGGGGGATTTTTTACATGACCAAGAAGTTTCGTGTGCAAGAAGAAGTAGGGGAACGTTTTTATCGTTTACCCAAAATCTTTTTCACCAGTGAACACTATAAAAAGATGAGTAATGATGCGAAAATTGCCTTTGCATTGCTGCAAGATCGATTAGAATTGTCCATTCGTAATCAGTGGTTTGATGAAGATGGATATATCTATTTTTTATTTGGAAATGAGCAATTAAGCGAGATTTTGAATTGCAGCAAGCCGACCGTGATTAAAATCAAAAAGGAACTGCAAAAGGCTGAGTTGCTTGAAGAAAAACGAATGGGTTTATCGCAATCAAATCGTCTTTATTTATTGAAACCACAGGTGACGAATGAGGATGTATTGGAATTACAAGAGAAGAATGAAAATTCGTCATCCTTAGAGCCCCAACAGAAGTTAAAAAATTTAACTTCAAGAAATCAAAATTCTTTACTTCAAGAAGTTAAAAATTTTAACACTAATGATACTGACCTTAGTGATACTGACTTTAAAGAGACTGAATATAAGATCTATCAAGACATTGGACAATTGGAGATTCCGGTTGTTATCAAAGATGTGCTGAAAAAGCATCAAAAGAGATTGATAGATGACCATATTCAGATACAAGATATAGCGAATCATTATTTAGGCCATGCATCCATCTTGAGCGATTATCAATATGCAGATGCGTTAAACTATTCCCTTGAACGGACACCTGGCAAGATTAAAAGCATTCAAGCGAGGCTCACGAAAGCTGTAGAGGACAAGAAGCAATGGTTGTGTGACCAGGAACAAAAAGGTGGGTTCGAGAGAAAAGAAGAGAACGTGCCAGATTGGTTTGAAAAACATCGGGAAAGGCGTCAAAATCCAGATGCTGTCGAAGAGGATGAAGGGTTATCTCCGGAATTGGAAGTTAAACGAGATGAGTTACTAGCGTGGTTGAGAAGGTAATGCTTCTCAACCTTTTTTTATTTATAAATTAAATTATTTAACCCATATTTTGTATTCTCTTGAATTAAGAACCCTTGAAATCAAAGTAATACTTGAACTTACTACCTAAATAGAAAAGGATATAGTACCCATGTAAAATATGGTTATTTAACTTGCCTTTATTGTGGCAACTTGATAAAGTGGGAATAATACAAGATTTAGGAGGTGGAGGAAATGTTTGAAAGAATTCAAGGTTTTTTAGATACGTTGTTTAGCGACATGCAAGCGACGTTTATTACCATCTTTGCGATCGGGCTGTTGATTTGCGCCATTGGGGTCTGGGCTGGAGATGAACAATCTTCCCCAAAATTCAAGAACGGCATTAAGTTATGTGTAGTTGGCGTTGTTTTGTTTTTACTTGCTCGTCCCGTCATCGATTATGTTCAAACGAATCTCTAACCTAGAAAGATGTGATAGCTATGCGTTCCGAAGGTTACTTTGAACGACAAGAACGATTGCGCTCTTCTGGAAAAGTCGAATTGCCTCTGAATATCGACACCAAGAAATACTTATACGGCAATATTTCCTTTCAAGATGTATTTGTCTTATCCCCGTTTGTGGTTTTGGGCATCATTATTTCTTACCTGCTGTACAAAATGGGACATCTTGATCAAAAGATGATGTTGATTGCATTTGCACCGACATTACTGGTCGCCGTTTTTCAACTCAACAAACATCCAGTTCGAAAAAACCTGTCACTCCTCCAATACAAAGTAATGTGGAAACTACAAGCAAAATGGCGAAAGAAAGAGTTTTATTATGCGAAAGGGGACTTACCGATGAGTCGTAGCAATGGCGATACACGTACCGAACTTGGATTGATGAACATTGCGAACGGCTGCATTGAATCGTCGAATCGCACGTTAATCAAAGTGTTGGAAATATCTTCGGTCAATTTATCGTTGATGAATGAAGCCTCCAAGGAACGAGTGCTCGAAGCCTATCAAGCGTTTTTGAATGACTCAGGTGAAAAACAAATTCAAATCATGCAAGTGGCGCAACCGATTAATTTAACGAATTACTTGATGTGGTTCAATGACCAATTGGGGACGGATTCATCTTACGCGAAACGCGTGTTGAAAGAAGGCTACATGAGTCAAATTGAGCGCATTCAGAAATCCAAAAACATGGTAACGCGAAAACGCTATCTGGTGATTTCTAAACCGATGACCAGCCCGGAAAAGGATTACATGAAGATGGATATGACCGCAAACATCTTGAAGTCGAAACTTGAAATGATGTTGAGTGGGTATGAAAAGCTCGACGTGAAGGTATTGAACAACGATGAGTTGCTGAAGTTTTACTATGCCTGTATCGATTTTGAAAATGCACAAGCCCAAGGCGAGAACATCATCAGCAAAACGAACGCTAGTGCCGACGTGATCATCGGGAAAAACACAGCGAAAGAATTGTTGAACTACTACAAGAATCAAATGAACGAGCGTTTTGAATAAGGAGGTGACGAGACGATGAATTGGTTTACACAACTACTACGCCCAAACAAAAAAGAAGAAGCGAGTTTTGAAGATACAGTCAGAGGCATGAATCAATCACTCCTCACCGTCTTGGCACCAGATAACATCACGGAATACGATTCGTACGTCCGTGTGGGGGCTAACTACACCCGTTCACTGTTGATTGTCGATTACGATCCGGTGCAAGACCAAAATAAAATCCAACAAGTCACGGAAATTCCAGAAAACGTGTCCATCATCAATTATGTACAGGAATACCATACGGGCGAAGTGCGTTCGCAGCTCGTCAAAAGCATCAAACAAAACCGCATGAAGATGAATACACGTTTTGCGGACGAAAATACCATCATCGAATCGCAAGGGCAGATTGACAGTGCATCAGAGATGCTGAAGAATCTCGCGTATCGAAACGATAAAATCTTCTTATTCCACACCCTGATTCACTTAGTGGCGAGTTCCATCGAGGAGCTCGATCAATTGACCACGACCGTGAAAAGCAAATTCTCCAAAATTGGGATTATCCATAACCCAACGGATCGAGCTATTGACGCCTTCCGTTCCTTCCTGCCCCTGAATGAAAACAAAGTGGATGAGCTGACCTACAAGATGAGCAATTCCGAAGCCATTTCCTATTTCTTTCCGTTTCATGAAAATGAAATGTTCTCTCAGACCGGCTTAATTAAAGGTCGCAACATGACGACCGGAAATGTCGTGATTGTCGATGACACCACCTTATTAAATCGACATGAGTTTGTTATCGGGATTTCCGGAATCGGAAAATCGACGTATCTGTTCGCCAACATGACAAACAAGCACATGCTCGGGCGCAAAATTATTACCGTGGATCCGAAAGGTGAATTCGGACGTTCTTATGCCGATTTGGGTGGGGCTTGGGTGAAATTCCAATTAAAAGGCGGCAATCGCATCAATCCACTGGACCTTCCGAAAGTCAGTGAAAAAGTCATTGTTGAGGAAACGGAATTTGGCAATATCCTATTAACGAAGATTTCGAATCTATTAGTCATGTTCCGCCTCATGTATAACGGCATGACCGATTTACAGGAAGAGATATTAAGTAGCTATATTCAAAAAGTCTATGCTGAAAAAGGGATTACGGATTCGACCAACACCAGTTCATTGACGGCTATCGATTATCCGACTTTACAAGATTTATATGAACTCATTGAAAAAGATCAAAAAGACGATCCGTATTTATTTGAAACGATCCGTGATTTCCATACAACGCTCAAAACCTATGTCACGGGGATGTACTCGGAACTCTTTAACGGCCACACCAACATCAGCATCGATAATGACCTGGTGTGTTACGACTTAAAAGAGATGAGCAATAATGAAAAAATTCAACGTATTCTCTTTTATAACATTCTCTCGCATACGACGTACGAGATTATGAGTGGTGACAGAGAACCGAGTGAAATCTTCATTGATGAAGCGCATGTCATCGCAGACCCGAAGGTACCGAAAGCCATGGAATTTATCTATTTCATGATGAAAGTGCTGCGATCTTTCAACTGTGGCATTACCACAGCTTCTCAGTCGGTAGAAGATTTTTTGTCCGCGCGTGATGAGAACCGAAACTACGGAAAAGCGATTATCACACAATCGGTCCAGCGTTTGTACTTGCCGATGAGTGAAGAAGAATTAAAGTTCCTGGAAGAAGAACTCGGCAATACCTTCTCCAAAGGCGAACGAGAAACGCTCATCTTAAAAGACGGCAAGAAAAAAGAACAGGCAGGAAAAGGAATCTTCTACACCGGTTCCAAAAAAATCAAACTGGAAGTGCAGTTGAATGACGTGACCGAAATGTTGTGGTTTGAGCAAAAGAGCATTAACGACATCACGATTTAAGGAGAAGGGGTGAGGAGATGAACGCAAAGGAAACCGCCAAGACCTTTGGCCACATGCTTCTCGTGAAGGTTTTCTTCAATCCTATCGGATTGGTGATTCTCGGCACCGCGATTCTCCTGTTGGTTCTCCCTATGTTTATGGCCATGAACGGCAAAGACAAAGGATTTGATTTGGAAAACCCGGACCAAAACGTACAAGCCCTTTCAGATGCTTCAGGAGGCACGTATTGTGCGGTGAATGGAGAAATCAATGAAGAACGCTGGGAAGCGAAATTAAGCACGGCAGGCGTCTTTTCAGGCAAAGGAGACCTCTTCCTGCAGATTGCGAATGACAATGGAATTGACCCGGTGCTGATGGCGGCGATTGCGCTGCATGAAACAACGAATGGCACGTCGAATGCGGTGATCACGAAAAATAACCCGGGTGGTTTGATGGGGACGGATGGATTGATGAACTTTGCGACGCTGGAAGAAGGATTGATGGCGATGGGGCAAACACTCCACAACCGCATCATACAAGACGGGAAAGTCACCATTGTCGATCTCGGAAGTGTCTATGCACCGATTGGTGCTGAAAATGACCCGACGAATCTCAATGCGCATTGGGTACCGACCATTACGTCAATTGTCAGTTCACTTGGCGGGTTGACGATGAATTGTACCGTCCTGACGGGAGATTTCGCAGCGCCCATTCCGAATGTGAAAGTGAATTCCAATTACGGGGTGCGTATTCATCCAGTGACCGGTGAAATCAGTAACCATGAAGGCGTTGATTTTGCGTGCAGCAGTCCGGAGCCGATTTATGCCGCGAAGGAAGGAAAAGTCGTGTATGCGGAATTTTCAAGTAGTTATCCGACCAACACGTACGGCAACATCGTCGTCATCCAACATGTCAACAATCTTTTTACCGCCTATGCGCATTTGAGTCGCATTGGGGTGGAAGTGGGGCAAGAAGTGCGACAGCTAGAAGTGATCGGACAATGTGGCTCAACGGGACGTTCGACCGGTGACCATCTGCATTTTGAAATTCATTCGGACCAGATGTTCGGAACAAGACTCAATCCCATGTTGTATTTAGCATCCGATGAACCTGTCTAACAGGAGGGAGAACTTATGCAAAATCGTTTGAAACTCGTACAGCTCTTACTGATGTTTCTTGTAGTGGCTTTAGTTATCGTAGCATTTAACTTATTTGCGACCAATCAAGATTTAAAACAAAAAAATGCGGATTTGTCGAAGAATGTCGAAAATTATAAGGCTTCTGAAAACGAGGAAAAAGACGTGTTCACACTAACCGAACAGTTTTTAACGGATACCCTGCAAGGCGGCTCAATTGATTACTTTACGAAACGTTATCGCAACGAAGTGGAACAAACGCTCGCAGAGAATGAAACGTCGCAAGATGTGGACGTCAGTAAAATGAAAGATCTTGAGATTTATAACATTTCCGTTCGCAAGCAAGACGACATGTACAAAGTATATGCCATCTACAAAGTGACCTTAACAGGGATTGACGATGAGTTTGTGAATCCTGGGGATCAACCCGTCTTAATCCTTACATCTACCATCACATGGATGAATGAACATGGAGAACTGAAGGTGGATGCCCACGATTTGGAACCTCTCGTTTCTGGGGAACAGGTAATTCAAGAGATTTCTTCTTAAACCGGACATAAAAGGATGTGAACAGAAATGGCCATCTTACAAAAAATGATGATTTTGCAGCGAACCGTCCATAAATGGGTGGAACAGACGATCGATCGATTGGCGAAAAAGCAATTGGATCAAGCCCGCCGCCACTACGAATTGGAATACAACCAACCACTCAGTGAGCAAGAAGAAATCGAAATTAAAAAAGGCGTGGTGTTGAGAGTCGCTTTCTTCGTGTGCATGCCACTACTGGTCTTGTTGATGACACTCATGAACGGAGGTGTCAGATGATGAAGCAACTTTTGTTGTGTTTAGGAATCTTGGTGTTATCCATGATGTTTATGAATGATGTAAAGGCTGCGGAAGGCGAATTTATGGAAGATACATTAAATAGTTATGAAAATACAGAAGGAATAACTACGGAACAAGTTAACCGTGCTGAATTCTATATGGAAAATGTATTGTATTTAAATAAGTACGATTATGAAACAAATCATTTTGACTGCAAGTGGTATGAAATTACATGCCAAACTAATAGTTTTTTATTTACTGCAGTCAGTGGTTTTGTATTTGGATCGATTGATGGATTCGGGAAATTTCAAATGGATTCATCTTTTATAACTGGRAATGCAACATATGAGGGATACATGTTAAATTTCAAATCATTAGCGTGGACGATGGCAGCTATTTTCCTTCTTTGGCAGACTGTGAAAATTATAATTTTGTACTCAGCTAATGGTGAGGAAGGAATGAACACGCTATATGAAAAAGTAGTGGCAGTCGTGACAGGATCGATTTTGCTAGGCATATACGGTGAGCTTTTCAACTGGATATTGGAATTGACGCAAATACTGACTGAGACCTTGTTGAAAAACCCAGCGACACATTATAACGTGATGCAGGTGTTGGCAGTGAACTCAGTAGGATATGGAATAATCCTGATGGTGGTCATTTCGGCTATTTTGTTTGTTTTTTTCATCTCTCTCTTGTATCGAACGGTGTTGTTCGTGGTTTTATACATTTCAGGTGTTATGGCCATTCCGACGATCGTGAATGATCAATACAATTTCTTTAGTCTCTGGCTGAAAATCGTCGTGAGTAATGTATTAACGTTAACGCTACAATTGTTGTGTTTTGTTTTAGGGGTAAAAACCCTAATTAACTTACAAAGTGGCAACCTTTTGATAGGGATGATATTTTTCATTGTAGGACTGTCGATTCCCACATTGCTAAGCCAATTTGGTGCATCAACGGGGTCTGCAAGAGCTATGGGATCTACAGTAAAATATGTAGCTAGATATGCAAAAAGATAAGGGGGTAATAATCAATGAAAAAGGTAATCATCAATATTTTTTCAGTCATTCTATTACTAATCTTAACGGGATGTAATCAAGACGATAAGCCAAAGGATGTTAGTGACGAAAAAGCGAAATCCGTGTTTAACCTAAAAGATACAGAGAAGGCCATGAAGATGATAAAGGATTTAGAGGGAAATCTCATATCTTGGGAAAGTGAAACAAATAAGGCGATCTCTAAGGGAGAAATTGGTGTTGGAGATAATGAAATATTAGTCCAAAAAGCGAATGAAAAGAGTGGAGAACTTGTTATAAAGCCTTTTCTTGAAAAATATCCGCATAGTTTAATTGAAAATAGAGGAGATTTGAAAGTGACGTTTAATCCATTAAGCTCTGAAGATTGCTCGTTTGGTAATTGTAACTATGACGCTATTGAAGCTCCAGTGTTACAAGTAAATGAAGAAAAATGGGAAACATATCACTCAGATGAATTTAATATCACCGAATTAGTGTTTACAGATATAAAAATTTCATATCCAAGTAAAGAAGAAAGTGAATCAACTTCTATTAGCTTTGTAAAAGATGATTCTGGAAATTTATATTTTTCTTTTAACCCAATCGTTAATTCTCTTAATTTTGACTTGAAAGAAATAGACAAGGAATTTTCTTCAATAAAAACCAACATTCCCGAAGATGAAGTAAAGGCAGCGCAAGATGAGTTTAAACAGGAAGTAAAAGAGCTGCTATCCAATTACGCTGAACTTCAATAACCTAGGTAACGGGGAAATGAAAGGAATGAAAAGAGATGGTTATTCGAACGATTGCGAATAGGGTCGGAACATTTGAAGTTGAAGGGAATACCATTTCCTATTTACAACCACTTTCGACGTTTAATACACAGGAAATGAACGAAATCCAGAACTGGTATAAAGAAAAAATGCAAACACTGCAGCATACTTCATCTTTTCTACCGGCAAAAGACATTACCTTTCAATCTGGCCAAGTTTGTTATACGTTTGATGTGACCGGTCTTCAATCATTTAATGTATTAAAGACCATGTACTTGGAGGATAAACTGCCCTATTATCTTTCGTTAATTCAATTGGCGAAAGAAAAACAAGTCCAGGTCTTATGGGAGACCGAGAACCTGGTCATTGATCATGAGGAAGTAAGTGTGAAAGCACTCGTCATTGAACATAAAGCTTTTGATATTGAAAACACGAGGTCTCGAATTAATGCAGTAAAAGAATTGATTATTATCTCGCTGACGAACTTGCAGCATGTATACGGTCGTCCTAAACGTAGTGATTTTTTTGAGCAGAATGAAGAAGTAATCCAATTTGCTGAAATGATTTATTTACGATTAGACTCGCTGGATCATATGGCATCTTACATTCAATCGTTGTACGATGAGGTACAGGTGCGAAAACAACAAGAACAAGATGAACTTGCGGAAGTAGATAAAAAACGCTTTTCCATTCCTAAATTAATTCCGATTCAACTTCTTCCGCAAAAATCGAAGAAGCATTCTCATATACGTCCAGATTCAATTGTTGCTAGGAAAGTGAATAATCCGTTAAATAAGAAAGAGAACAACATTCGTTTTCTAGTTGGAACCGCCCTTATTTTAGTAGGAGCCCTTTTGTTGAACATCATCTTAACGAACGCTACGAAAAACGCTGAAAAGCCAGAAGAAGGACAAACCAGCTCACAGCAAGAAGCCAAAGACATAGAGCAAGTGTATGTGGATGGACTGCTAGGAGATACCGATGGTGTTATGAAGGCTTTGGAATCAAGGGAGTATGAAAGTCTAAATAAAGATGAGACGGAGTTGTTGCATCAACTCTGGATGAAACATGGGGCTTATGAAAAATATCTGGCAAAAGATGAGGATGCGGTCAGTCAACTCACGGAGCACATGACGAAGCAAAATCAACCAGATCAATTGGATCGTTTGGAAGAAATTTTGAAGGTCGGCAATCCACATGTTGAGTTTGCAAAAGGTGTGCTTGCAAAGGAGTGGGACCAAGTCCTGGCTAATAAAGATTTAGTCGAGTTGACAGATGAACGAAAAACCCACATTGTGACTGCCTATCTTCAGACAGGGGACATTAAAGGAGCAAAGTCATTTGTTGCTGAAAAAGCACCTAAGAACGATGGATTGATGAATCTGGTATTGATGGCCGAGAAAACCCAAGTAGAGATGGCAGCCTTAGAAGAAGAAAAAGCACTACTTCAAAAAACAATTGATGAGAGTCAAGATTTGAATAAAGTCTCAGAAGCCATGCTAAAAATGGATGTAGTTAAAAGTAATTTGGATGAATTAAAAAAGAGTAATGGACTGTGAGGTGTATAGAGATTGCAAACAAAACGTATTGGGAAACTAGGACGTATTTTATTGCCCAAAGATATTTTAGATCGATTTCAATTAAAAGATGGCGATATGATTGATATTTCCTATAATGATACACAAATAATAATTGAGCCACATCGCCAATCCTATGTGTGTGCGATTACAGGTAAGATTTCAACTGAAGCCGTTAAAATTGGCGAGGCATGGATTAGTAAAGATGGAATCAAGAAGTTAATTCAATATATGGATCAGTAAAAGCCTGAAATCGAATCAGGCTTTTTTCTTTTTTTTACGGAGATTCTTCTCTCAAGAAGCGATTTAATGGAACAAGAAAGGTATTTTTGGAATGGTACAGAAATAGTTATTACTCTAAGGGTTATTTAAGTTTATTCAGAAGGTTAGTAGTGGAAGAAAATACGAAGGATTTAGCGAATGAAAAGTAAAGGAGGAATGTAATTGAAACGTATTCTTTTAATCGTACTAGCTATACTGGGAGTGTTGATAGCGTTGTACTTTTTATCATCAGTTTCAATGTAATTTTAGAATTAGGGGCTATCGAGTGCGAAGCTACAAAAAGAATTAATGCCTTTTACATAAGAAGGCAGCTTGTTTTATTGACTTAAAGCCCCCTGTACTTCCCAATCCGGTTGTTATGTCAACTGATTATAGTTGTTGTCTCAAAGTGGATATTAAATTACCTTTATTTTATAATTATGGTGGGGCCGCCACTTAGTGTGTAACTAAGGAGGTGTTAACTTGAACATTTCTATTTCTCTTAAAGAACTGAAAGAATTAACCCTAATATTTTCAATTGACATGAAGTATCTTCTTCTTTTAGTGGGTTTAATGTATATATAAATTATCGTTATTTTGGTATTTCTAAAAAATAATACATATTAATGCGGCCCCTTACTCTTTAGAGTAAGGGGCCGCATTAATAAATTATAATATAATTCGTTAAATATAGACCGTCTAGAGACGCTCTCTGAGGTGGATTGTATGTTGTAAGTTTTAAAAGTGAAATTATTAATTACAATAGGTTGTGGCTTTACCGGAATGTCTTGAATATTGCTATTAAAAAATGATCTAACCTAGGTTTTTAGGCACTTAGATGGTTGGTTATCTTACTTAACTTAGTTTCTGAACTATAACATTCCCAACTCTGAGCATTTGTTTACTATCAAAGATCTCATCAAATTCTAATTTTTTTACTCCATACTGAATAATGAGTTCTTTTTCTAATAAGCCATCTCTGGACCACTGTACATTTTTTATTGTTTGAAAACGGAACTTCTGTTGGAAATCAAGGTTTTTGTTAACAAACCACACTCTTTTGTTTGTTACAATCAAATACCCCTTAATTTCTGTTTTAGATGATTTATCAAATTCACACGAGATAAATGTTAAGCCTTGTTCATCCTTTTCAAATACTTTAGTCACGAGACCTTGGAAGAATTGTTTGTTTGACTGTACAGCATGAAATTCATAATTTGTATAATCCATTCCATTAACATCAACTACTTTTGAAAGAAGCTCAAGCACTTCCTTCTTTTCTTGTTGTTGTCTTAACTCTTTTTGTTTCTCCAACAGAATAGCCTTTTGCTTAGCTTCCATTTGTTTTAACTCTCTTTGCTTTTCAAGTTCCACAGCTTTTTGTTGCGCTTTTTTCTTTCTCATTTCCTTTTCTTGTTCTACCTTTAATCTATAACTTGAAACCCTTTGTTCAATTTGTTTGGGATCTTGTTTTTTGGTCAAAAGTTTAACAATAACATCTTCAACTTTWAAACAAACACTTCGATAAATACCCATTTCTTCACCTACCCTATGCAATCGTCATTTTTTTAGCCACATAAAACCGACGTCCTAGCCACGCTAGAAACATCAATCCAATACCAGTTCCAGTTTGGGCATTTTGTTTTCGTTCAATTTCCTCATACTCAAGCGCACCAATCTCATAGTGATGATTAAAAATTACTTTTGAATCGATATATTCTTGTGGAATTGAAAGTTTTTCTCCTTTTAAACCCATGTTGTAAGCTATCTTCTCGATTTTCAAGACATCTTTATTGGATTCAAAACCTTCTTGGTACCACGTAATATACTTTCTGTTTTCAAGTTTTGGTTTCTTATATTCAAGCATTGTGAAGGCAGCCAGATAACCTTTATCCAAATAAGATTGTTTTAAGTCTTGTTGGCCCTTAGCGAACCCCTTTTGATATGCCGTTAGATAATTTGGCTTCTCATTTTTCGGTTCGTTAGATTTATCATTTTTTCCATCTTTATAACCTAATATGTTCAATTCAGCTTCTCTTTTTTTGTTTCTTTCAGTTACTGCTTTATTAAATCCAGCCGTGAAAGAGTTAGATAACGATTTATTATTTGCGTATTTTGTAGGTATTTCAACTTTGTCTTGTTTTTGTCCTAATGAATATCCGGCTTGGTCAGCCTGTTTTTTTTCCGTTGCTATCTTAGACTTACCCACATCAAACCCTTTGGAATAACCAGATGAATAACCAGATAAATATGCTTCGGATCCTTTTGAAGATGCTGATTTTTCTTTTTCTTCATATCCATTTTTTAAACCAGCAGCATAACCGTCTTTTTCACCCTTAGCAGCATCTTGTTCTGCTATAACTTTGGCTTTTTCTGCTTCAATTTGCGCTATTTGTGCTGCACTACCCCTGATTTTAGAAGTATCGTAATCACCTGGAGCTTCACATGGAATTCCATCATCAACAGTATTTCCCCAACCATCTAATTTTTCAGGATCGTTAGTTTTTGAATATCCTTTGGCATTCCAGTAATTGACTACCTCATCATATGTTGCAAAATCTGAACAATCCTTGTCCCCTGATTGATTGGAAGAGGGGGTGGTATTAGCTGATGAGCTACCACTTGAAGAAGTATCTCCCCCGCCATTATGAGAGTGATAACCCGTACATAATCCTTTTGCCTTCGACTTCTCAGAACAATTGTGCCCACCACTACTATCCGTTCTCCCAGAATGAGCCTCAGCCATCTCATTAAATGGAATGAACAACAATAATGCCATCAATATTAAAATTTTCTTCATAATAACCCCATATTCTATAGTGTAATAGATTCAAAGACTATTTTACTATATTTTTACATATGTTGTCTTTATTGGTTTTAAATAAAATTCTTCAGTCCATTTTTCTAGGTAGAGATAACCATCATTATCAATACTTATAAAGCTATACAATCTGTATTAATATGGAATATACTTGTGTAAAATGAAACTCATAATTAAGTTTTTYATACTTAAATAATAGGAGATGACAAAATTGAGCAATAATGAGACCGAACTAATGGAAAGTGATCAAAAGATTTACTCTTTATCAAGTTTTCWGAACTTCGAAAATTATTTACAAGGTCTAGGACTTCCACATGAGGGAATTATTGCTTCTACTAGAGAGCGTAATCTTATGAGTAAGAATTTACCTGAAGCAGTACAAGAACTATCTCCTCAAAGTAAACGTAATGCAATTTATTTATCCAAGTTTGTTGCTAGTTCTGCGATAGGTTTATATGATGCTGCGTTGAATTACTTATGGAATGAGGTTGTTATTTCATTAAGGGAAAAAGTGAATTTCTACGGACTAGATTTATTCTTTGATGCAGCTGTGGGTGGTGAACTTAGAGATACATATTCAACCGTCGAAGATTTAAGTTCGATTAAGGATAATACTTTAATTGACACATGTAGAAAACTCGAACTCATTTCTGATTTGCTTCACGAAAAACTCAAGCATATTTTGTATATGAGAAATAATATTGGGGCGTCACATCCTACAAGGGAATCTATCAAAACATATGAACTTCTAGGGTGGTTGGAAACTTGTGTAAAGGATATAATCGAAGATCGTCCTTCTGAAGCAGCGATTTTTGTACAACAACTTATTGTGAATTTAAAAAATGAAAWCTTAGTAATTGATGAACCACGGATAGAACAAATCAAGGAAAATTTAGTGCAACAAAATACACGTATATCAGGAAATTTATTGACCACATTGTTTAGTATTTTCACTAAAAAAAATACCTCACCTAATGTTAGAGATAACATTTTAAAATTAGCACCAGTCGTTTGGGATGTTAGCCCTGAAAACAAAAAATATGACATTGGATTTAAATTAGACCATTTCGCAGTTAATTTAGACGACGAAACTCTTGCTTTGGGTAACAGTTTCCTTGAAAAATGCAATGGGGTACATTATAAAAGTGAAGGTACAAGAAGTAGAGAATTAAACTCACTGTTAGATCGCTTAATGGAAGCACACAGTTCTAGAGATAATTATCACCATGAAGTACCTATAACTAGACAAATCAAAAAATACATTGTAGAAGAAAGTGATATTTTACCAAACATTAAAGATAAGCTCATAAAAACAATATTGATATGTAGAATTGGTAATGGAAATTGGTATTGTGATGGAGTCTCACCGGGGGCAAAATCTGTTTATGATGAGATAATAAAACTATTTAATTCAAAGCAGATTAATACTTTAATTAAGTTTATGACTGAACCTGAAGTCCGTAATCAATTTCATACAGGAAATTGTGTTTTCCARACAAAGCAGTTACTAGAAATAATTAATTTGGATTTACAAGAAGCTAGAACAAGAGAAGCAATAGAATTTATTATAGGAAATATCGATAATTATAAAACTAAAATTTTCGCAACTAAGGAACTTAAAGATTGTTTGAAGTTTCTATAAAATAGATTTCCTTAATCAAAGCTAGGGATTTTGCATAATTAAGTAATCGATAGAGTCTTATACAACTCGTCCAAGCTTGATTCTTTTACTATAAAGATTAGAAGAAGATAAAATTCTTCTTCTTTTTTATGTGTTATCAAAAAGTTGTTTTCAAATTCAATACATAAAAATGAAGCTCCGACTAAAATTTTTCAAAGAGCAAAATATCAGTGTTGTAGTAAAGCTAAAATCTCTAAGTATCTGTTGTAAATTAAGAATATACATCACATCCAAAGGCGGTTATTTTTGTGGAAATAATACCACTTTCTAAGCTATCGACTGTATACGGAGTTCATGATTTACTTAATAAAACTACGAACGCAATTAAAGTTAGAGAACCTGGTGAAATCATCAATATAAATATTAGTAATTTGAAATACATAACACCCATAGGATTTACAGGCCTTTTATCAATAATTAACTACTTAGACAAAGAATATGAATTGAAAATTAAAGTTCCTTTGGATGAAAAACCGATTACTTACATGGAGAGGATGAATTTTTTAGAAATTTGCGGTGAAAATATAAAAGCCCAATTTGAACAACAAGTGAATATGGATCCTATTTATAATAGGACTAGATATAATTTAGATGGAAATCTATTAGAAATAAAAAAAGCGCATACTCATGATGATATTGAAGAAATTAWCAATTCTATTAAGAAAATCTTAAAGAACAAGGGGTTTAAAGGAAATCGTTTATCGGATATTCAAACCTTTATAACTGAGTTGGGTAATAACGTCATTGACCATACAAGTTCTCCTTGTTTTATTTCAATCAAAAATAATGAACAGGAAAATGAAATAGAAATTGCTGTTTCGGATACCGGCAAAGGCATATATAAAAATTTAAAAAAAGTATTAAAAGAACTTTCGCCAGATGAGGTGGTCAGAGATGCAATAATGACCACGGCCTCGAGTCTATATAAGGATAAACGAGGGAAAGGGCTTATGGATGTAAGACAAAGAGCCTTTAGATGGTCTGACGAGGCTCAATTGCATTTACGTACAAATGATTCTGTTTATCAAATAACAAAAGGTAGCGTAAATCCACTGTATAGAGGTAATCAAGCATTTGGAACTTTTTTTCAAATAAAAATTCGATATCCTATTGACAAAAAGTAGAGAATGATATTAAATTAAATCAGATTTCAAATATGAAATTGAAGTCGAAAGGGCTAATTAAATGAAAATTTTCGATTTGAATATTTATAGTGACGAAAAACCTGTTAACCTATTAAACCGTCCCAAACTTAAATCTATTAGAGAAACCATGATGAAACAAATTGAAATGGCGCCTACAGAGGCGATTTTCCGACTGGATATGGAACAAATCGGCGATGCTAACGGGTCAGGTATAGATGAAGTCGTAGCCAAACCATTGAAATGGATGATTGAGCAATTTAGTAATAAAAAATGTGATAAATATATTTTTCTTGAGAATTTAAGTCCAGAAGAAGAGTATGATCATGCTTACAATATAAAAAGCACTTTTAATATTGAGCAATTGTGTATTATGGTAAAAGAGAAAGAGTCATATTCAATACTTGGTTATATTGGTGGAAATAAGAACTCTCTTAGAGAACTCTTAGAATTTGTTTATGATAGAAAAATAGTAACAGCAAGAGATGTTGTGGATGGCCTAGGAAAACAATTGAACACGGCAAGTACCCAGTTATCAAAATTATCTGAAAGACGTTTAATTTCTCGAAAAGAAGTTCAAATGCCAGAAGGTGGAAGACAATTTGTTTATGAGAGCCTGTTTAAATAAAGCAGGTTTTTTTATAAAAGTATTCAATTTTGAAATTGAAATCGATGAAATAAGAGGAGGAAGAGGTGGAAATAATGGATATGGAAAATGTGTTTTGTAGAGGACCGACTATTAGGAGAATAAATGTGGAAAAAAGAAAAATAATATTGAGGAGGAGAGTCTGATGAGTAGTTTAAAAGGAAAAGAAATAAGCATAATTATAAATGGTCGAGAAAAAGTAGTTGAGGATAAAAAAATTTCTTATGAACAGTTAATTGATTTAGCATTTGGAAACGTGGATTTAACACCGAATACTGTCTATACAGTGACATATTCAAAAGGAAGAAATGAAGATAAGGGATCGATGATAGAAGGAGATACTCTTACCCTAAAAAAAGGAATGGTGATTAATGTCACAAGAACTGATAAGTCATAGTCCAGATTTAAAAAAATTGCGAGATGAAGGATATGAAATCGAGATTAGGAGTGGATATGCCTTAGTTCATCATGTACCTTATGTAAACTCAAATAGTGAGGTTAAATTCGGAACATTGATTTCAACTCTTTCATTAGCTGGAAATCAAACCACTAAACCAGATAATCATGTCATTTACTTTAGGGGAGATCATCCTTGCAATAAAAATGGTTCAATATTAACTGGAATTCAGCATAATTCTTGTGAACAGGTACTAGGGGACGGTATTATTTCGAACCACTCCTTCTCAAATAAGCCAGCAAGTGGCTATGAAAATTACTATGAAAAGTTTACTCGATATATAGAGATGATAATGGCACCTGCATATTCAGTTGATCAGACAGTAGCTGCGAGAACGTATATAACTAGTCAACATGCTGAWAATTCTGTATTTAATTATTATGATACGAATTCAAGTAGGGCTAACATAGATGTAATTACAGAGAAACTAAAGCATCAGAAGATTGGAATAGTAGGGCTAGGAGGAACGGGATCATATATATTAGATTTAATTTCTAAAACTCCTGTAACTGAAATTCATCTATTCGATGGAGATGTTTTTTTACAACATAATGCTTTTAGGGCTCCAGGAGCGCCCTCTATAGAAGAGTTAAGAGAAAAGAAACTGAAAACAGAATACCTTCAGGCTATTTACAGCAATATGCATAAAAGTATAATCTCTCATAATAACTATATAGATGAAACTAACATACATGATATTTTGACATTGGATTTTATATTTATTTGTATTGATGATGGTGTAAGTAAAAGAGTGATTATAGAAGAGTTAGTTAAAAGTGACAAGTCTTTTATTGATGTAGGTGTAGGGATAGAAATAATCAATGAGTCATTAATCGGTGATATTAGAGTGACTACTAGTACTCCTGGGAACCGAGACCATTTGTTGAAACGAATTTCATTTACTAATGCTGAGAAGGATGAATATTCTACTAATATCCAAATAGCAGACTTGAATGCCTTAAACGCGGTAATGGCAGTAATTAAATGGAAAAAAATCAATGGATTTTACCAAGACATTTATAAAGAAGTGCATACTACCTACACTATTAATACAGGAGATCTTAATAATGCATATGAATAAATTTGAACATGTCTTCAGTTCGATAATCCCAAATCATATAGAAGAAAAAAAGATATATATTAGCGTAAAATTTAATACTGCTATTCATAAATGTGCTTGTGGTTGTGGAGAAGAAGTTGTGACGCCGTTATCGCCAAATGATTGGAAAATCACCTATGATGGTGAAAGAGTCTCTTTATATCCATCCATTGGAAACTGGTCTTATAAATGCCGCTCTCACTACTGGATTAAGCAAGATAATATAGTTTGGGCTAAGAATTGGTCAGATGAAAAAATTAAGCAGGTTAGGAAAGAAGAGTTTAAGGATAGAGAGAATAAAAACAAAGGTATCCTATACTTTTTCAAGAATTTATTTAAATAATATCTATTGATTTCTCACCCAGAAAAATTAGAAAGTCGAGGTAAAGTCTAATCGAAGAATACCTATCTTTTTTACCTATTGTTGTATCCATCATTACAGCCATTGTAGGGTATGCATTTGGCCAAAGAAATAATAAAGTGACAAGATTTCATCAACAAGTAGAGTCAAATCTAACAGACCTTTGTGGTCCTATGCATTTCAGCGTAAAAAAGATATTAAAGACTCAGGACATAAAAAACAGGGAGAGATTATTGGATCTATTTTTCAAGAATACACTTAATCCTAACATTTATAAGTTAGGAAATAGGAAGATTATTGATTTACTCATCACGAATGAAAATGCTTATTCACTTTTTAAAGAAACACGTGGAACTCAGGAGTGGGATTCTTTCTGGAGTGGATTTACTTCTTTTCAAAAATACTTGGATAATGAATATTGGAGAAACTTCAACGTTCTTTATAGTGATTATCGATGGCTTCAACATATGGTAACTTCTAATATATTTATTAAGTGCTGGCACGAAATAATTCATTTTCTTTTTCAAGCTTCTCAATTTGGCGTTATTGCATCAGGATTTTTTGTTTATATTTCTATATGGGATAATTTCACAGCTAAAATGTTCCCTGATGGTAGTATTAACTTAACCCTTCAATTATTTTTAACAATGGTAATTATTTTCTGTACCTTTGTAGTAGTAGGAGCAAGTGTACGAGGTCTAAAAACTCAGAGAGATGATTCTTGGGTTAGAAATTTAGGGAAACGTCGGGTACCTTGGTTAATTGCTTTTTTAGATAGGTAACTTATTTATTATAATTGTCAATTAATAGTACCTAAAAGTAAGAACGGGAATTTTAATTATATAGTAGGAGGTTTCTTTATGACAAAACACTCGGGTGGAAAAGTCGGAAAAGCTGGGAAAACATTAAGTAGTAAAACTGCATCCAAACCACAGAAAAGTAACGCAGGTAAAACTCTCAAAAAACATCAAGATAATAAACATTAAAAAATATGCAGATAGTCTTAATACATAAAAGTGTTAGGATTTATTATTAAAAAAACACTTAAATCTGAAAAATTAGTGCATTCGCCCTTCCCATGTTTTTTAATGATGGGAGGGCTATTACAATTCYATAATAAGGTTTTTAATTGAGTTTCTTCTATATATATAGTATTTCAATATTTTTTGGTTTTAACTATCTCACTAATTAATAATACATTTAGCAATCTGATTACTTACGTTCCAAATAGCGATAAATGGTTGTACGAGAAACTCCCCATTTTTCTGCCACGTCTTTGATTGGTGTACCTCCATCAATAAGAGCTTTCATCATTTCTATATTTTCTATATCTTTATCTCCATATTTCTCTGGACGACCCCCAAGTCGCCCACGCGCTTTACCCGCCACTCGTCCTGCAGCCGAACGTTCTTGAATAAGATTTCGTTCAAGATACCCACTTAAACGTTTAGTAGATTAAAAAGGAATGTTCCTAAATAAAGGGCACAATCCTAAAAGTTGTTTATAAAAGGTATTCCAAATCGTTGGAAATCTCATATATGAAATGAGTTTCTTCTATTATATAGGTTAACTATAAAGATTCTTCATACACTCTGACTAGTTTATAAAAAGTAGTCTTTTTCACACCAATTTCCTGCATTGCCTTAACAGCCGTTATCTCTTTTAATTTCCATCGATCATAAGCTTGTTTAAACTCCGCGGTAACCGTAACTTTTGGTCGGCCAAATACTATGCCGTTTTGCAAAGCCACATCAATTCCTTCACGTTGCCGTTTTCGAATTCGTTCTCGTTCCTCTTCCGCCATCCAAGAAAGAATCTGTAAAACAAGATCCGCAATAAATGTTCCTAAGCTGTCTTTATATTGAGTTGTGTCTAACAAAGGCATATCCAGCACAACTATATCTGCCTGGATGTTTTTTGTAATGTCGTTCCACTCGTGCAAGATTTCTTCTTTATTCCGGCCAAATCGATCAAGTGAATGAATATAAAGCACATCACTTTTTCTAATGATGCGTTTAAGTAATTGATATTGGGCTCTTTCGAAATCTTTTCCACTTTGTTTGTCCATGAAGATGTCTCGTTCTCCAAGTCCCAATTTTTTCATAGCCTCTAGCTGGCGTCCTTCATTTTGATCTTTGCTGCTGACTCGTATATATCCGAATTTTTTGTTATCCATTTATTTACTCCTCATTTTGGTTTGCCTACTTTTATTCTACCAAAAGTGTTCGTAAAAGTGTGTGTAAAATAGAGGACGTTCGAAAATGGTTTTTATAGTTTTGCGAACTATAAAAACCATAAATTATGAGCAAATTAAAACAGTTCGTAAAAGTGTACTTTTACGAACGAGTGTTGTTACATAGCCGTTTATCATTAAACTACCAATATGAAAAATATTCATAATTCTAATTGGGTATAAGATAAATATGAGATTGTGAAGATTTTCACTTAAACTAACGGGGCAGTTTAGTTGAACAAGAGAAATGAAAATTCCATTCATTTTTATGTCGCATTAGACACAAAAAGCGACATAAAAAAGAAAAGGACCAGATTAGTCAATTAATAGTTTCCGAACAAAGGTACTTCCTTTTTTGATTGCAAATTGTGTACCAACAATGATATTGGAGAACATCGAGAGGTAGAAAAAGCTGTTTTTGATTTTTCGGCAGTTAGCTTAGAAGATGTAGAAGCATTTGATTATAATGAGCAAATAGTTCTTTACGATTAATGGGTGTTCTTCCAATTTACGGAGGCTTCATCCAAGGTTTATTCGCGAGAATGTTCATGCTAGTATTCATGTGGAAATAGAAACATATATAGTTTCCGAGTAGCATTAACTCATCTTTTACAGGAAGATAACAAGGTAATAACTTCAAAATAATTAACTTAAAAATACAGGTACCGCCAATTTATAGCGATAGCTGTATTTTTAAGTTAATCCATAAATTGTTTTGTCATAAATACTTGTGAAATATCAGTATTTTTAAATCCATTATTTTTTAAAAACGGGAGGACATTTTTCATTTTGTCTTCCAAATTATAAGTATTTCTTTTAATAGAACGATTAAAATGAAGCCCTTCCTGTAGTGCAGCTTGAATAGCGAGTATTCCATCTGTATGTTCATTGTTAGTAAAAGCTTGAAATAATGTGACACCTTCAGCTTCATTACCAAATTGTTGTTTTGCTCTTACTAAACAAGCAGCAAGCACTTCACTATCCTTCATTGCAATAATTGCCTCTCCACCGGCCTTTGGTGTAATAGAAGGATCTACTTGCCATGGTACTAAAGCTGGGAAAATACTTGAGTTTACTGCTTGCAGTGCAGGTATTCTTTTCAATTCAAATTCACTAGCAATTTTTTCATCATAGCTTAATACACCTTCTGCCTCTAAAAAATGCAGCGTATCAATTACTTTATACCCAACCTTCTCATATAGTTTTATAGCTGGTTGATTAATTGACAGAGCCTCTAATGTAGCTATATTTACTTTTTGCTGATTTAACAGGTCAAGAGCCTTTTCAATTAGGATTGTTCCTAGTTTCTTTCCTCTGTATTCTGGAATAATTCCAGTACCACCATTCCAAGCAATCTTCTCACCATTTACTTCCCGAATGCCTTGTAATACAAATCCTATTGGTCTATCCTCATCAAACATAACAACAGACATTGCTACTGATAGATTATCATTTCCAAAACGAGCTATAAAAGAATCCAATGGCATCTTCATCGGAGTAAAATATCCTTCAAACCCACTTGTAAAAAGTTCGTGTGCTTCCTTAAAGGTTAAATGCTCCATTGTCTTAAATGTAATCATTTCATAACACCCCTTGTTAAAAAAGTAGTATACATTTCTTTAGATGACTTCACTATTTCCGAAAAAGGAAATGCTGGTTGCAAAATAGAACCATGAAAAAGAATTCAATCAATCATACCCCCAAAAAAATTTGCAGCATGGGAAGTATTTAATTCTTTATTTAATTCTTTTGAGATCTCTCCACACTCTTGACCATCTTGTAAAATGGTATTTAAAAAATGGTAAAATAGCCCACTATGAATCTCATATTTTTTTCGATTCTCTGCTCTGCTACCAGAAGTCCAATGCTAGTTGATTTCTTACATTGTTTAATTTTGGCTCTTTTAACCACTCATCTGAAGTATACATATCAAAAAGCACATTCACTTTTTCTGTAGTAGAGTAAAGCGTAGAAAATTTATTTTTCAGCTTTTGAATCATCTCATCTTCCTGTTGCTGTAGCGTATGATCGTATACTTCTTCTTTACTTTTAAAATAATGATAAATTGCACCTTTAATTTTACCACATGCTCTTTTAATGACTACATTCATTGAAAATATCCTTTCTATGGCTCTTATTATTATTGGAGGCTGGGTGCAATAATCAGTATAGGTTTAAGTGTGCTTCCCGTAAGGGAGCGACAGTCATTGGTGCACAAGCTTATAAAAATCAACATAAATTTGAACAGAAATCTACGGTAGAGAGTAACTGTTTAATGGGTATCAAGGAGTGCTTACTCAACTTACGGGTGCTTTAGCAGAACAGGGCTTGGTTTTACCCCTTTAGATATGATTGTCTAAAGGGGTGTTTATTATGTTGAAAAGGAAAAGAACATCTGTGGAACATAGAGTTGTTCCACAAATGAGAATGAAGAATAGTGTGCTTTATTTGGGGAAATTGGAATATTTATTGATTATAGAAACTGTAGCTATTGAAAATGGAACAAATAAAAGCTAAATAACAATAATATAATCTCTTTTCTAGATATGCATTTATCAATAATCAAGAATCAAAGAACTTAATACCACTTAGTACAAAAGCATCAGAACTTGGGCTATAACCAACTAACTTTCTTGTTCCTTCAATATCAATTCGTTTAAACCTGTTGTTAGAAACACCATGTAAAATTGAAAATGGAGGTAAGTTCTTTGCCGTCATCGACTTTAAGAGAAGGTCCATAAAATCTTCTGGGCTTAAGTATGCACTCATATCTCTAGCCGTTAGTGGTTTACCATATGGATTATAATCATCATATGCACCTATACGAATAGCAAGACTTTGTAACCCTTCTTCATAAGCAAAATAAGAAGCAACAGCCTCTGCAAAACACTTACTTACCCCGTACATATTTTTGGGTCTCGTGGGGGAATAAGCATGTGGTTGATAATCCAAAGGATAGCCTTCAATTGTTTGAGCACTTGAAGCAACTATTACTTTGGATACATTATTATCACTAGCAGCTCTAAAAATATTATAGGTTCCCTTTATATGATTTTCTAATAAGGAGCCATAAAAATCAGCATTTGGTGAAGGATTACCTGCCAAGTGTATAACTATATCTATACCTTTCGTAAATTCTTGACAAGCAGCTAAATCAGAAACATCTAAATATATGATTTCATGATTTGTATCTTTAAAAGTTTCTAAAGCAGATAAGTTAATATCTGCTAGCCGTAACTGGTAATTCCCTTGCTTATCTAGGAACCTTGTAACATCTTGGCCAATCTTACCTGCAGCACCTGTAACTAAAATTTTTTGCATTTCACTTCATCCTTCCATGAAAAATACATCCCTTATTAAGGGTCATATAATAAAGCATGCACTAATTATAAGTTTGTTATGGCATTAAATAAAACGAAGAAATATAATGGGGACATGAATAAAACTCATAAGGAGGACCATAGTGACTTTAATAAAATATGAAATATTTAACAAAGTGGCAGAACTCAATAGTTTTACAAAAGCTGCAGAAGTGTTAGGTTTCACCCAATCTGCTGTAAGTCATGCAATTAGAAGTTTGGAAAAAGAGTTTTCCTTTCCTTTATTTATTCGCAATCACTCTACTTTTACATTGACCAAAAATGCAGAGGAGCTTTTAATTACCGTTCGGCAAATTTTATACTATAACAACATTCTGAAGCAGGAAGTAGCCGCTATCAATGGGTTCCAAAAAGGAATAGTAAGAGTGGGGGTTTTTTCGAGTATTTCTAAAAACTGGATTCCTGGTATTCTTAAAAAAATGGAGGAAATGTTTCCAAATATTGAAATCGAATTACTGGAAGGAAACTATGCTGAGGTTGAGAACTGGTTACAAAACGGGAGATTAGATTGTGGATTTATTAATAATGATACTTACTTTGAATCATTTGAAAAATCCTTTGAAATCGTACAATTGAAGAGGGATCGACTTTTATGTGTTGTATCTAACCAATCCCAATTATGTAAGGAAAACCAAGTATCAATGCAACAAATAGAAAATGTGCCTTTTATTATGCCAACATATCAGTGTTATGATGATATTCAAAAAATATTTAAGGAGAATAAAGTTAGCCCCAATATTCGATTCGAAAATATGAATGAATACTCGGTGATCTCCATGGTGGAGAATAATCTAGGAATTAGTATATTGCCAGAAATGATTATACCGAAATCAAAAATTTCTTTTACAGCCATTCCACTTAAAAGTGATAGCTATCGAACTATTGGATTAGCTATAAGAAAACCAACCTCACCCGCGACTAAGAAATTTTCTGAGATTACTAAAAGGTGGGTATCATTTGAATCAATTTAAGTTTTCCAAAATCTGGGCTATTTAAATTAAAATGGTTCTTCTTGAACTAACGGAGGCATTAGTTTAAGATCATCGGGTTACTTAGGCATCACTTTTTTCTCGTACAACTAAAAGGGCAGCGTTCCTGTAATGAATAAAATTAATTATGTAAAATCAACAAAGTTTGTGAAAAAACGTACTTAAACTAACGGGTGCTTTAGTTTAACAAGTTAAGCCAACATTTAGTCGGCTTTTTTGTGGCACATCAGGAAAATAAAGTGCAGCAAATGCTTATASTCGTTTTTTTTAGCGCCTTCCAACTGTGTAATTTTGGTACAATGGAAATGGATTTTGTAATACAACKTGCAGGTTAGTTGAAAAAGAAAAAATAATTGGATGAGGGGATAAATTGATTAAAATAATTGACATTAGTRTTAGAGAWAACGCTAAAGATGTATTAAACATTCAAATACCATCCTATAAAGTAGAGGCAGAAATAATCGGTTCCGATGAAATACCACCATTGAAAGATACAGTCAAAACATTGCAAGAATGCGAAGAAATTTTCTTTGGTTATTATGAAGATGAAGAACTATGTGGTGCAATATCATTGGAAGTAGAAGATAATGTTGTTGATATACACAGACTAATTGTGCATCCAACCCATTTTAGAAAAGGGATTGCTCAGAAACTTTTAAATTTTGTAACAAGAAATTTCGAAGCTGAAAAAATAAAAGTAGCGACAGGCACTAAAAATACTCCAGCAGTTAGTTTTTATAAAAAGAATGGCTTTGAAAAAATTAAAGAAATCACAGTAAATGAAAATATATCTCTATCCTTTTTTGAAAAGAAATTATAAAATTCTTATTGAAGTAACGTCTGAATTAACTCAATAAGAGATCATTTAAGTCAGCAGAGTTTTGCTGACTTTTTATGTCGTAGTGGGAACATACAATGCTTCTTTCTTGTTCAACTAAGGGGTGCATTAGCAAAAAATCAATGAGCTGCATAGACGGCTCTTTATTCTTATTCAACTAACGAAGCAGGTTAGTTTAAGATGAGAATGGGAGTTTTTATGTCGCATTTGACTCAAAATGCGTAGTAACTAAAAAAGAAAAGGCGTATCACCTAAGTGATTACACCTGTGAGATAAATTAATCCCAAACACGTACTCTTGGAACCCTTGCCATTCTTAAGTAATCCAGCAATTGGCCGGTATGGACTGATTCATGATAGGCGACTCTTAGCAACATGTCTCCCAAACTTCTTATGTAACCTGAATCAGAACGATCAATTTTAATACTTGTTAAATCTTCTTCAGAAAATGACTTAATAGTTTCTATGAAGTCATTTCTAAATGGTTCTGCAAATTTCAATTCCTCATTTACAGTGGAAAAAGGTTGTTTTTCGAAAGGAGAATCAAAGACTGCCAGACTGCCTTGATTTTGGATAGCTAGATGGTAATAATGTTCACTTTCTAGAACATGCCTAATCATCTCTATACAAGTCATTGCTTCGTCATCGGGTTTCCAATGTAGTATTTCTTGGGGAATAGATGTCCAAACCTTAGTACTTCTTCTTCGTACTTCGTTGAAATTTAAAAGAATTAAATCAATTGAGTTCATAATTTATTGTCCTTTAATTGGTATGTATTAAATATACATGAATGAATGTTCGAATAAAAGAGAGCGATTTTGGTTAAAACATTACGTCACAGTTCGACTATAATGTGTAATAAAAGAGAAGGTGCTTATTCAACTAACGGGGCAGGTTAGTTGAAGAGTGTGGTATAACTTTTGTTCAACAATTGGGCCATTTTGTGGAGAAGGAAGATGGGAGAATTATGGAAAAAGTATTAAATCAGGTCTGTATGGGTTAGTGCTCGGATTGGCTGTTTCCATTCTTGTTACAAAGAAATTCAAGAGGTAGGTAACGGTGGTCGCATAATTACGTATAAACCGTTTCTTGATTATTTTATAGCGATTTTACGTTTGGGAATTATAGGAATGTTTTTGGGTTTGTTTATTGGTTGGAAGGATTATGAAAAGAAACATAAGACGCAGCAACAAGGAAAAACATATTACATCCTTGCCTTTTTTGTTGTATTCCTCATTTCAAGCATTTTAATGTTGATATTGAATTGGTGAAATAGTATTCCGTTTTCATCTTCAAATAACGGGTGCTTTAGTTAAAGATCATAGGGCTGTTTAAACAGCCCTTTTTCTTATTGAACTAACGCGGCAGGTTAGTGCAATAACTTTTTGTATAGCAATGGAGGTAGGTGTGTGGTTTTGAGAGAAATGGTTTTGTATTGGAGACTTTTCTATTTAATTGTTTTGGTTTGTTTATTTTTAGCAGATTTAATTGAGGAATCTTTATTCTTTGCAGTTATTCTAGGCATAATTTTCTATAATGGTATTCCTTGGCTATATGGAAAAATGATAAAGCAGAAATAATTCTTATTCAACTAACGGGTGCTTTAGTTGAAGAACAGGAGATCGTCAGAGATGGTCTTTTTTATTTGCCTGAAGCACAAGACAGATTGGATATTTATTCATTAGAGGAGAAAAGCAAATCAACCAAAAGCCCGTCAACTCAACGATGTATATTGGGTGAATAAAAGATAGATTCGTGAAAAGAGGAAGAAGTGATTACCCGTACGGGTTGGGCAGAAGGGGTCAACTTCCGAGTCGTGGTGTTATGTCAACCTAGCGTGCATACGTGATACAATCCAGTTGAGTAACTGAATCGATGTTTGCGGACGGATCGTCCGTGACGGTCAAGGGCATAAATCATTAGCTATCACGTTTTAGTCGTAGATTTTTGAACCATAAAGAGAATAAAAGACATTCATCAATGAACGATGAATGTCTTTTATTATTCTCTTGTAAACCCGAGAAGAGACTATATAATCTCAACCCTTATTAAATTTTAGTACAACCACATCAAAGATACGGTATATAGATTTTATTGTTACAAATCCAATCGGAATCAATATAAATAAATACACAGCAGAATACATCATGCTTTTAAAATCACTTGTTGCAGATAACTTTGTAAACGCTAAAGCGATTACAAAAGCAATCATAAAAATAAAAAGATTATTATTTTTCGAAATTTTCATAATTGGAAAACTCCCTTAGTTTAATCTTATTAAGTCCAACCATTGGTTTCACAAAAGTCTGTGAAGAACCTATAGTCCCCTTCCAGTTTTTTACATGCTTTTATAATACCATAAGTAACTACATGATAAACAATCACAGCACCCGCACCTCACTTCTTTCATCATATAGTCATCATACCGTGTCCATTAACTCCTAAGTTTTGTTACATAGGGTGCTTTAGTTGAAGAACCGGCTGCCTTTTACATGGCAGTCTTTTTTTAATGAACCTAGTTGAATACTTCCCATTCGGGGTGTTATGTCAACCTAGGATGCATACGTGATACAATCCGGTTCAGCGATCGAATTGATGTTTTGCGGATCAACCTCATGTAGAGAATCCATGGGAAAGAAAAAGGGAAAAGCGAATCTATCGCTTTTCCCTTTTCTTTATTCGTTTTCTAGCACTCTCACTTGAGAATTGCTTTTTTCAAACATTGAATAACAATCTATTTTCAGCCATTTATCAGTCGATTAATCTGGTCTTGTATATACTTCATTTGTAATCGTAGTCRCTCTGTTTCTTGACGTATTTTCAACATTTTGTGCTGTTGTTGTTCTTCTTCTTCTTGGTTATTCTCCATTAGATGTTCTTGTTGTTCTAGCATAGCTTGTTTCCGTTGTAAAGTTAAACCGAAAGCTGTAATAGTTTCTCCTAAAGTAAGTAATATCTGTCCTATGTGATGTAAATTAGCATTAGCAGGATAGTCATCTTCTATAGTCTCCATTTGGTCATTCAGGTAAATCCCCTCTTCTCCTTAACAATCTCCTTTATTGTATTCATTATCTAATAAAAAGACCCATGTTCAACTTGCGGCTTACTATAAACACGTTGGCCCACGAAGTAAGAGGACTTTTTATTTGGAGTTATTTATTATTACCACGCTTTTATTACATTTGTTTTTTCACCATAAAGTAATCTGTTGCATCAAATAAGATGATACAAAAAATTAGTTTCATCGATTTTTAATCAGGAGGCTAAGACATTGCATAAAAATAATATGGGATTTGGTCAAAAAGGTCCGAAAATGCTAACTGCTATTGAGCTTGAGCTAATTGCTGCAGCAATAGTTACATTCGGCGATGCTTTAGGAGCCGTTGCAATTGTTCGAGCCATGGAAGAAGAAGCACAAGGAGAGATAAGTCTGAAAAATAAAGATGAAGAATTGTTAAGTATGCAAAAACAAATTGATTATTTAACAAATGAATTATCTAAAATAAAAAGCCAAATAACTTGAGTTATACTCTTTATCAATTCCTGCCGCATCTAACGGTTCAACTCTACAATAAGTCTGACTTCTGCATGATTTTCATAATTTGAGTTAAAATCACAATGTAGACAAGGGGTGAGTGATTATGAATAAAGATAACCAAAACAATCAAAGTACTGAAACACCAGAAATTTTTGCAGCTAAACTAGCATTATTTGGAACTGCACTCTCAACGTTAGGGGATGGAATACAGACATTAGCTGCAGGGATTGCTCTTGATATATTAGAAAATGCAAATAATGAAACCTTGCCAGACCAAACGGATCAATTAAGACAAATGGAAGATAGAATGCAAAATCAAATTGATCAATTAACCAGAAAATTAGAGAAAATGGAGCGTGGAATGAGATAACGATTTTCTATTATTATAGATAACACGGGCGTACAAGAACAAATAAATTTATCAGTTAAACCTGCTTTAAAAAACAATAGGGTGTTCATTAGTTTCATCGATTTAAAATCAGGAGGCTGAGACATTGAATGAAAGTAATATGGGCAATGGTCAAAAAGGTTCGAATTCGCTAACTGCTACTGAGCTTGATGTAATTGCTTCAGCAATAAATACATTCGGCGATGCTTTAGGAACGATTGCAGCGGTTAGAGCCCTGGAAGCAGAAGTACAAGAAGAGAAAGAACAAGAAAATCAAAATAAACAATTGATAAGAATGCAAAAACAAATTGATCAATTAACCAAAAAATTAGAGAAAATGGAGCAATTATTTAGAAGCTATGGAGGCTTGGATTAGTGATATGGACTGGCACTGCTTAGGAAATAATCAATCAATTCCAATTCAACCTTCATGGAAGACTGTGGCGGACATACTATATGATTCAAAAATGTATGAATGATATTAAACTAACGGGTGCATAGTTGAAGAATCGGCTGCCTTAAAGAGCAGCTTTTTCTGAATGAGTAATGAAGCGACTACTTCCTCATCCGCGTGTTATGTCAACCTATGATGCATGGTTATATAATGGTGTTACCTGAAGATCTACTGGTAGCACTACAGAATTAAAAAAATTATAAATCGCTTCACTCTAATTCATTTTGGATATACTTTTAATGATGTTTTATTCAAAATTCGAACTGATGATAATGATATATAACACTGTGAATTCTTCAGTTCGATTTTTTGTGAAATACGATACTGGCATCTTGTGTACTTTTTAACCACTCATAATTCTTCCTCAAGAAAAACTGTAAGAAGATACTCCTCTCTTGGTACGGGTACCCTTGCAATTGGTATATTAAATTCAATACAAAAAGGTCATCAACGAATTTCCATTTAGTCCAATCAAGCTCTCTATTAATTCCTCTAATTTCTCTAAACAAAAGAACGCCCGAGTGGACGTTCTGAATTTCATCATATTAGTCGAATTTTTCCCAATCGTGGCGTTATGTCAACCTAGGGTAGCAATCTAGTTTCTTGTTCAACTAACGGGGCAGGTTAGAGGCTACTTTCGATCGTCTTTTCTTTTTAATCCCATAAGACCTGCTAAACCTAATAACCCAATCCAACCCCAATCCATATCATTATCATCATCATTGGCTGTGCCAACCGTTGTATCATTATTAGTATCATTTGTGCCTGTTTCAGCAGAGGTTGTGGTTCCGATTATTGTAAATGAACTTTAATAAAGTAGTTTCATATGATAAAACAACTCAATCAGTATTGGTTAATACACCAAAACCTAAAGTTGCATATCTTGGTGATACTGTGAAAAACATGAATTATCAGGAAAGTAATGATGGTGGACTTCTAGTTTATAACGGTAAAATAGTTTTCGAYGACGAACTAGAAGGTAGAACTACAGTAAAGGATAACGTAGGTACAGCTTACAAAAACTTTGTATTATTGTATAAACATAATCATGGTGATGACAATTCAAGTAATTTCATCGAGTTTCCACTGAATTCTAAATATAAGCAGTTTACAACAAGAGTTGGGTTAGACGCCAAGTATCAAGATACGACAGCCACTGCACAAGTTGATTTCTTGTTGGATGGCAACGTGATTAAAACATTAGATTTTAAAGCAGGAGATTTCCCGCAAGACGTAACTTTTAGTGTAGAAAATGGTAAGAAATTAACTATACAGTTAACAAGAGATGATGATAGAGCAAGTATTATCTTTGGTAATCCATTACTAAAATAGTAATAGTTGTATATTAAGAAGGCATCTCTCACGAGGTGCTTTTTTATTTGACCAAAATACAAGTATAATAATTTTCAGAGGTGGAAACATGATTTCAAATTGAGTGGGTTTCAACGATTTGTCTAGTGAGCATCTTTGGTTTTTATCGGTAAATCATGGATATAGGTTTCAATTTCTTCTTTAAGCCAGTAAGGATTCCCTCCAATTAAAGCAGTTTCTGTGGGCAATTTCCCTCTTTTGCGCAACATGTGAATTTTTTTGGCATCCATGTTACCACCATGTTCATTCATTAAATCTCCAATATCTTTTTGACTTAATAAATCATTTGGATTCTTAATGATCAATGGTTTGATTGATTTAGGATGATAGGTGTCGGAATAAAAGTAGGTTAGTAATCGATCCAGCGCGAATTCAATCCAATCGGAATCCAATTCTTTAAAGATCTGATTTAGATCAAATGATTCTTCATATTCAAATAATCGAGCAAGTGCTACGAGCACTTGTTCATTCCTATTTAATAATTTCAAGTCATGCTGCTGTTCCTTTGCTTCTACGTAAGACCTAAGATTCTGGCACTTCGTCAGAATTTCCATAGTTGCTTTTTTCATGTAAATGTCCTCCTTTGTTGAATCATTCAACATCCCACTTAATTTTATCAAGTTTTGTTGAATCATTCAACGAACTTCCTTTTTCGCGTTTTTAATGACTACAATACCCCCAGTAAAAGCGTAATACTGGGGGGTAAATATCATCTGCCCATCTTTACATCACCAAAAGCTGTATTTTGTGAAGCTGCATAGATTACACGATTTTGAATGGCAAAGGGGACATTCAGTTTGTCGCATGATTGGAACGCAAAGAAAATGGCTTTTCTGCTTTTGGTACACTCGATGACATCTTGATGGATGGATTCGACACACAAATTTCTTCGCCAAAAGTGAAGGCTACGAAGTGCACTTATCTGAGCTTCATTTAATGGATATTTTTCTGTCATAGTAATTCCTCCTTTATAGGATAAAAACAAAAGGGGAAACATCCCCTTTTGCATTTAAAGCAATCCTTTTTCTTTCAAGGAAATGCCGTCTTCATGACTCACAATGATGGAATCTAATACCTCAATGCCCATAATCGCCCCGGCTTCCATCAGTCGTTTACTAACCTCAATATCCTCCTGTGAATACTGGCAGTTGCCGGAAGGATGGTTATGAGCCACGATAATACTCCCTGCATTATTGAGAATGGCCGATTTGAATACTTCTCTCGGATGCACAATACTGGCATTTAAGCTCCCAACATGGCTTTTATGAACTGCGATAACCTGATTTTTTACATTGAGGCAAAGTACCAAAAACACCTCTCTGTCCTCCTCTGCTATCATGGCTTGAATGAATTCGATGGCATCTTTTGGTGAACGAATTTGTTTAGGGAGTAAGCTCGTATAGGCTTCTTCCACCTCTCGGATTTCTTGTTTAATACGTACGATTTCAATCATTTTGTTTAATTTCATGATTTGTTTCGCTCCTTTTTTGTGTTGTTCTCCGGGCGGTAAATGTCCCAAAAGGGATTATTTTTTGCCTTTTGACACGAAGGACGAACAGATCCAATAGACGGCCAGTCAAGGGTACCAGCGTAAAAAGTTTTTCTGCGCAAGCGCGATTTGAAAAAGTTTTTCGCCCCTTGACTGTTGTTTTGGTGGTTAGTCGGCTCCTGTCTTTGTACGAAACAGAGGGAGGGCGAACGCCTAGGAATCTGCCTTTGTTTCGGGCTTAGACAGGCTGGGAATCTGTACGATCCGGAGGACAAAAGCAAAAAATACAACAACAAAAGGCAGCCACTGGGCTGCCCTCCATTTCTTCTTCTTCATTTCTTTATTTGATAATCTTTTCGGCTCGTTTCCTCGTAAAGAAAAGAACAGGAACCAACGAAATGTAGGCAAAGCCGTAAATTTCGTGGTTATCGGGCTTTTTAGAGGAAAGCGACACGTTAGAGCTTCTTTCAAAGCGTTTGCTGCTTTGTTAGGAGCCATCGTGCTGCCGCCCCGAAGGTATTTGATTCTATATGGTCTAGTTTTAGAGGGAATCCTCTAATAAATGGAGAATACTGTAAAAGTGCGATAAAACTTATGTAAGAGGAGGACAAATGAAGAGTATAAAAACAGTTGATGCAGCAAAAAAAGATATCCAGGTACTTGTAGATTTTGTGTCTCTCGTAGAAAACTATCAAGCGAAAACCTTAGCGCAAAAGATAGTAAAGGCTTATGCCTATTCAGGAAGCATCGCCAAAGTCGTTGCAAACATGAATAACGAATTTGGCCCTGACACGATTGATCACACATATGTTTCTGATCTGCTCAAAAGCAAACCGCAAGATGAATTACATAAGCACATGAAAGCAAACTACTTAACTAAAACGCGCCACACAAGGAAAAAACCGAGTAAATCACCTGCGCACACAACATTTCAGTACATTGAACACAATGACATAGGTAAAAGATAATCAGATATGGGAGGAATATAAAACGATGAATAATGAGGCTGTAAACATATTTATGCCGAAGAATTTCGAGGATGAGATGGAGGTCATTACGACGATATTCAACCCTACAAATGATATTGGACTCGCAATTGCCGGGGAAAACTTGCACCCAACCTCAAAGTGTCCGATCTTAAGAATATTTATGTTAGAAACTGTAGATCAAGGATGGGCTTTTAAAGAAGAACTGCAAGCTTTTGCATTTTTGAATTATGATGACGCCCAATCATTTCTGGAAAACCTTCCTACCATGTCTGCATTGGATCTGTTAATTGTCATGAATGGCCTGGAACTTTCTGATGAACCGGCGGTAGGCTTATTTTCATAGCATTACACTACTGAAGTCAATGAGTCACGTAAAAAGGGTTTAAATAGATTGCATAAAACGTTTAGGAGGATTTGTATGTTAGATAATATAAAACAAAATATAGCTCAAGTAATGATTGATAAAGAAGATGAAATTGAGTTAATGATTATTGCTTTGTTAAGTGATGGCCATGTTTTATTAGAAGATGTTCCAGGCACTGGTAAGACTACGATGGCTAAATGTTTTTCTAAAAGTATTGATGGTACATTTAATCGATTACAATTCACACCAGACACTTTACCCTCTGACATAATTGGTCAAGAGTATTTTGATGTCAAAACAAGTGATTTTAAGGTTAGAAAAGGTCCGGTTTTTAGTAACGTGCTATTAATTGATGAAATAAACAGGGCGGTACCAAGATCGCAATCTGCCCTACTAGAGCTAATGGAAGAAAAGAATGTCACATTAGGCGGAGAATCATACCCATTACCGAAACCTTTCATTGTTATTGGCACCCAGAATCCATTTGATTCCATTGGTACATTTCCACTACCCGAAGCTCAATTAGATCGTTTCTTATTAACGATTAAACAAGGTTATCCTTCTTATGAAAATGAGAAAAAAATGCTTAAGAGATTTAGATTGGCCAACCCTATTGAAACGATTGAAAGTGTCATATCAATTAATGAGATTATTCGTTTGAAAGAAGAGGTTAAACGAGTGTTAATTTCAGATGATATTGAAGATTATCTTATGAAAATTATTCAGGGTACGAGAAATCATAAATACGTTGAAATTGGAGTAAGCCCTAGGGGGTCACTTGCCTTTATGAGAGCAGTTCAATCACGTGCATTTATCCATGGTAGGGACTTTTGTATTCCTGATGATGTAAAAGCATTGGCTCAACCTTTGCTAGCCCATAGAATTTCATTAAATGTGGAGGGTGAAGTGAAGACCACTAAGCAACATATCGTCCAGGAAATAATAGACCTAACGCCTGTTGCTGTAGAGTCAAGATGATAGTCGCTAAAGAAAAGACTTACTTCTCATCTCCTATTACTTTAAGTTTCTTGGTAGTGTTTTTTTTGGTATTTAATTTTCTAGAAAGTTATATAATTGTGGTCTTAATCGCATTCTTTCTTAGTTTGGTCTTGTTATCCTATGTGTATCTTAAAACTGTACATAGTAAGGTTTCCTGGACATTCAAAAAGTATAGCATCTCTTCAAGTGTAGATGATCTAGAAGATTGTTTTATTGAGATATCAAACGACTCTCTACTCCCACTTTTTAACTTAGAGATTCGCATTGAGAGTGAGAATGATAAGAATATTGTCTTTCTCAATTCTGAGAACTTAGAGAGTAGTATGGAAAAGATCATGGTGGATGTGCTACCTAAATCCAAAAAGGTGCTCAAGGTTCTCATTAAGGGTAAAAGTCGTGGACATCATAACTGGTCGAATTTCGAAATATTTATTAAAGACCCCTTTCATTTACAAGCCTTTCGATTAGTGTATCCTAGAAAATCTCTTCCTACATTTATTGTTTTGCCAAGAATTCTAAAGATAAATGATATTAAATTACAATCTATTATTCATGGAAATAGGATGACGAACCACTCTTTTTATATGGATGAAACAAAAATTATGGGTACCAAAAACTACGAAAATGAAAGTTTTCGCCACATTCATTGGTTAGCAACGGCAAAGGAAAACAAAATAGTCGCAAAAAAATATGAAAGAGTAAATGGAAACGAGTATTCGATCTTTTTAAATATGGTTGGTAGTTTAAGTTTTCAATTACGTCATGATATGGAAGAACTTATTGAATATGCAGTATCTGCTTATAACGTCCTTTCCAAGGAAGGGTGTAAGGTAGAATTGTTGGTGAATTACACTTCATTACAAGATGGAGTTCTTAAAGTAGATAGTCATTCGAGTAGATCGCAACTTAAAAAAATGATTGAAACAGTCACTTTAATCGAGACCAAAGGAGTCTTTTTATCATCAAAGAGCTTTTATAATTATGTATTTAGGTTAAAGGATAGAAATTCTTTAGCTCTTGTTATCGGTACGCCTCCTGACCCAAGTCTTTTCAAAGATTGGGTGCAAATAAAACAGTGAAAGGGTGATTTAAATGAAACAGAAAGCGCTCATCATATCCCTTTTTCTAATATTAGGTTTTGTTTTTAGCAGTTTGGTGTCGATTACCTCCCTTTCTTTCACTAAACAAATAAAGTCCATATTTAGTGATGATAATAATGAGTTAATCGAAGACTTTGTAAAACTTCCCACTGAAGAAAAGAAAATTCAAGAAGATAAAAAGAGTAATAAATTATTAGAATGGCTTACAAAACCGCCAACTGGAGAACTAAAATTTGTAGAAGAAAAAAAGGGTAGTGATGAGGTTTTACCAGTTTTAAATCTCAAAGAAAAAATATTTCCATCTGAAGATATAACTCAAAGAACTAATTTAAAAGCTGCTATCTATTATTCACTTTTGGTCATATTCATAATCATGTATTTTCTAAGATTGCGTTACAAAAAGAAAAACAATAGAAGGAGCAATAACAGATATGAAGTTGAAGAAGAACAAATAAAACCAGTCCTAAAAAAAGCTGTAATTGAAATAACCCCATTTACTAAGGGAAAAAGGGTAGCAACAACAATTCCGATTCATGAAATTCGAAAATTGTTACAGGAGTGGGAAGCTGGGTTAGTTGGAAAAAGAATCAAAAAAGAGGCGGAAACGATTAATGAATGGTTTGAGAGAATTAATGGACCAGCAGAAATCATCCCTATATATGAAAAGGTTCGTTATGGTGAACAGAATTGTACGGAAGATGAGATAAGATTCATAAAGAATACTTTAAAGTTGTAAAAGACTTTTTACATTCAGGCGTTCCTTCATGCTTATTTAATGTCTTTTTGATTTCAATTTTCGCATTGCTTTTAAAGCTATGATTTCCACCAAGCATATGCTTATTAGACTCTTTTGTAACAGTCTCCTTTTGGTAGGTTAAATTGCCATTTTGTTAAGACTAACCAATTCCTTCACGAAGCCGTTTGTGATTTGCTAGTGTTCTTCTTCTGCCATCCAAATGAATTTTGAAATAAATACTCATAGGCTGTCTATTGACTGCCTATTTTTATGTCGTTAAATTGAAAGCCGTTAATAGTTTAGATCTTGGTGATATTAGTAATACTGAACTGTCTAAGAAAATGATGTAGTTCCCAAGGGATTTTTACTTTGGTACTTAGAAGTTAAATTAAATAAGGCAGTCTTTAAGACTGCCACAATGTTTATAAAGTACAAACGCAATAGTTTGTAAAGCGGTACCCGCAAGACGTCCCACCTTTACAATCATAGACTTCTACAGCATAGCTACCTACATAACTACTTCCACAACTGTCAACCCTGCAAGTTTTTCTACCTTCACAATCACAAACAGCAGCCATCATCTTTAATGCACTCATTTTCTTTTCCTCCTTTTATAAGCTTAGATTAGTTAAATCGGCAACCGCATTTTTCAGATAAAAAATAACCACAAGATTGTCGAGTTACACAATCTACTGCTTCAACATACTTGTGCCCAATGAAGCTTAAGCACTCCGACGTTACTGCACAAGATGTTCTACCAGAACTACAATCACAATTCACAGGACCTAAAAGTTTCATATTCTCACCTCCTTTCAATAAATATATGAGTTTATACTAACTCTTTTTTTCTATTAATTTGATTGGGATCGAAAAATGCTTTTAGTTCTCTTGCAAAATTAACATATGAGATAAAGCGATGATCAGAATTAATTAACATAAATGTTGGATACCTAGAAATTTTATAGTTTTTAAGGAAATCTGAATCAGTAAAGAGTATTTCTTTAAATAAGTGTTGTTTGACATCCATTTTGTTACTAGTACTTGGAGATTTAGATATTACTGGAACAAAATTATAAAATTCTCCATAAATGAGAGATTCCTTAGCAAATTCAGCTAAGTCTTGATCACATACATCACATCCAGTATCTATTACAAGTAGGATTAGAGACTTATCTGTTAATTCATCTAAGTTAACCTCAGCATTGTTCTTGTTTTTTAAATTAAAACTAGATACAAAATCACCATTATGTAAGATAGAATCCTTTGCAATTCTTAAAAATACTTCCTGTAATTTTTCACCAAATTTAACCTCTCTTAAAATAGATAGAGCAATTAAAAGTAATAATAAACATGTAAAAAGATAAATTATAGGCATTTTTAAACCCTCCAGATAATTCTGAATTTACTTTCTTTTACAGGATAACATGTTATAATGAAATTAAAAAGAAATTTTTAGGAGATATATATAATGTTAACCATTTTTAAGTCTTTCTGGACTGTATACAAACATCAACCATTTTTGTTTATTTTTATTATATTGTCAAAATTAATTCAAGGTTTTTTTCCATTGCTTTCGATTCTTATCTTGCAAAAATTAATAAATTCCGTACAACTATTTTTTGAAACAAGAAGTACTCTTACAGAAATTTCATATCTACTAGGTTTGCAAATTTTGTTGACAATTATTAGTAACATCCTACTTAAAGTAGACGAGTATAGTGCTCTTTATCTTCAAATGAAGCTTGAACTTAGTATAAAAGGAAAAATATCTGAGAAAATAATTGGTGTAAGTTACGAAAAACTAGAGGATCATGAGTTCTATAATCTTATTCAGCGGACTCAGGGAGACTTAGGAAGTCAATTTATGAATCCCATAAATAATGTTTTAGAAATAGGAAGGTCTTTAATAGTAATTACTACTGTCCTTATATTTTTGATTCAATTTCACATATTATTTTTAGTAATATTAATTGCATTTGCTATTCCTCTTCTTCTTTTACAAAATAAATTTGGTAAGAACCGATATTGGTTAACCAAATATTTAACACCTTCGGCTAGGGAACAAGGTTACATATTCAGTTTATTTGTAGATAGAAAATATAATAAGGAGATTAGATTAAATCAATCATTTAATTATTTGTTTGATAAATGGAAATCATCATACAGAAATAATACCGATGAGGTTTTGAAACAACATTTAAATCAAAATAAAAAACTTATTGGTTTAGATATTTTAAGTTCTTTAACATTTGCAACTTCTTTTTTTCTTATTCTTTTTCTTTTGTCTAAGTCTGTGATAAGAATTGGTGACTTTGTATCTGTTCTGGAAGCAATTCAAAGAGTATTAGGAGTAATTCATGGGTTGTCCTACGTAACTTCTAACCTAAAGGAAAATACATATTATTTAAAAGACGTATTTGCAATTCTTGACATGCCAAGTAGACATAAAAACATCAATAATGTATCAGTCAATTCAGATACTATTTTAGAAATAAATAATTTAGATTTTAAATATCCTTTTTCTGAAAATAAGGTATTGAATAATATTAATCTTAAGATGAATAAGGGCGATAACATAATTATCGTAGGGAGTAATGGCTCCGGAAAATCAACTTTAATTAAGTGTTTAATTGGTTTATATGAAATACCTAATAATAAGATTAATCTTTTTGGGAAAGATATTAATCTCTTAACTGAAGAAGAAATTTATGGGAAAGTTTCTGTGATATATCAAGATTTCGGTACATACGAGATGACTGCTTATCAGAATATATTATTAGGCGATACAACACAGGGAGAGAAAGCAATTGTAGAGGCAGCTAAAAAAGCAGAAACTGATGAGTTCATAAATTCTTTATTTAATAGGTATGAGACAAAGTTAGGAAGATYGTTTGAAGGTAGTAAAGATTTATCGGGAGGTCAGTGGCAAAAATTAGCATTGGCTCGGGCAATGTTAAAAGACTCTGAATTGATTATTTTTGATGAACCTACCTCATCGTTAGATTCAATTGCCGAGAAAAAATTATTTTTAAAGTTCAAAGATATTACTGAAGGTAAGACATCTATTTACATTTCACATCGAATGTATGCTTGTCATTTAGCGGATTACATTATAGTGCTTAAGGAAGGACAAATTGTCGAAACTGGTAATCATCTGGAATTAATTAAAAAAGAAGGACATTATAAAGAGCTTTATAATAACCAGTCAGATATGTACAAGACAGGAGAAGTGGAGATGAGTTATGGAAATGTTTAATTCGGTACTTTTTTTAATATTTGCTTATATATTTTTATTTTCAGCAATAAGTAAAATTAAAGACTATGAAAATCACATTGAGGTTGTAAAAAGTTATAAAATATTGCCAGACGTATTTGCAAAATATCTAGTAAATTTATTTTTGCTAATTGAATTACTAGCAAGTCTAATGATTATCTTTAGGGTATACATGACTTATAGTGTAATTGCGCTATCCATACTTACATTTATATACTCTGTAGCGATTATTATAAATCTTGCTCGAGGAAGAAAAGATTTATCTTGCGGATGTGGAGGAGTGTTAGGAAATCATGATATATCTTATAGACTTGTAATACGAAATTTACTTATTTTAATAGGACTATTTTCGGCGATTACTTTTCCGAAATCTAAACTACTATTCCAGGAATATGTATACTTAAATGTTCTAATAATTGCTGGATTTATCTTCTACTTATTACTTATTGAGACAATACTATTAAGAATGAAAACTAAGGAGTTGTTGTCATGATTATCGATATTATTATATTTCTTACACTTATAATTTTTATAGGTCAAAATATTTTGTTGCTTTCATACTTTAAAATAATTAATCAATTCTTTCAAGAAATTCAACAGATTGATCTTCCGAAAAAGGGGAAACAATGATGATCAAAGTATTCGTATTACTTATTCTTTTATCATTAGTTGCGATTAACTTTTTTATAACAAAAAAAGTATATGCACTTTTTACTTTTTATCTACAGGCTATTCCAAGAAACCCCTATTTAAAATTGGCTAAAGAAATTAAGGCTGGTCAGACAGTTGATACCGAAATGTTGAAGACATACGAAAGTTCTCTTAAAAATAGTCTAACTATAGTTGCAATTTCGGTAGAGTGTTCAATATGTAAGGAACTTATTAATAGTTTTCCACAGTCAATTAACAGTTTTAGTAATTTAATATTATTGAGTAATGGAAAAATTCCGGACATTCAGAGAAACATATTAATAAACCAGAATATTAGTTTTGTTGAATCCGAAAAAGTTTTTAAAATCCTTGGTGTTCGATCTGTACCAAAAGTTATCAAAATAGAAGATAATATTATTTTAAGTGTTAATAACATAACTAATGTTGACGAGTTATCTTTGATTTAAAACTATTATAGTTCTACATTTTAACTCAGTTGGAATAAACGAAGATTAAATTAAAAGGAGCCAGAAAATCGTTACAAAATCGATTCTTTGGCTTTAGATATTCGATTAACCTCCCCATCATGCCTTTTCCAACTCCTTGGTCGTACTCTTTGACAGTATTTGTGACTTATGTTCACTTCTACGATCATTGTAGGGTCCACTCATTAATTCTTTTACCATATATCCTGAAAATATAGTTCAATCATTGGGATGGAAATTTGACGAGGTTACTTTCTCCATATACTTTTCCTTGTTTATCAATAGTTGTTGCTAGTTCTTCTTTTGTTCTAGAAGCCTGTTGTTCTATCGTGGTAGGTTCAGGATGATGACATGGAAACCGAATAATCGCAATCATTCTACATCCCCTAGTCCAATGCGTGAATTTGCTCGGTCACATAAACTAAGGGAGGCAAAGCTAGATTGCCTCCCTTGGTTTTATGTGGTTTTTTAAACATTTTCTTTTAATACGTTATAGGGATTTGTTCGCAAAGCTTTAACTGCGGGAAAGCAAGCACCTAGAATGCCAACCAACACCGGCATACAAATTGTCAATGAAAGAAYCGTCAATGAATCCCAAGGAAAGACATTATACATTATGCCGATGTATGATATAGATAGTACCAAACCGACTATTCCTGACAATAAACCCACGAAAGCTCCTTCAATTATAATTGACCATGTAACCGTTTTATCTTTCCAGCCAATCGATTTAAACAGAGCTAGTTCGCCTTCTCTTTCCACAATATTTTGCCACATCATCTCGGCTGTAGTCAGTGCGCCAATCATTAGAGCTGCACCCATAATCAAGTAGTGAGATTTGTTTACCTCAACTGCAACAAATTCGCCTAACCAAGATGTATATAAAACTCCCTCTAAACGGAAGGATACGTATAAATAAAAGGATAATAATGTGGAAGGTAACGCAATCGCCAATATGGACAAAAGGTTTCTTCCAGGTCTTTGCRATACYTGGTTCATAACAAACCCAACCATCRATYGRTTACTAAAAAYCCTTTTAGACTTWTTGGTTATTTCTCCTGATTTRATTCCYTGATATGGTTTYAATCGWCCGACTTGCATAAGTGGTAGAATTATACCTAAACCATAAATTACTAGCGACGTACTGAAAACTAGAACAATCTTGCTAAAGTTAAATGTGCTTCCATTTAGCATAAAAATTACTTCTAAAATAATGGCTATTAGTGTAATTAGGAGTACATAAAATAATGCTTCTCCTAGTACCATTTTCCGAAGAATGCCCGTTCGCCATCCAAGTGCTAGAAATATGCTATATTCTTTCTTGCGTGTTAAATAAGATACATAGGTCGTTGCAAACACATACATCATACCAATCAGTAGGATGGTAACGAGAATACTCGTATACCCTAATGATGTTTCTCTTAAAATGGTGATAGCCGCGCCTATATGAATCCAAGGTTGTTCAATCCACCCAAGCGTTTTATCATGTTCAATCACTTTGGTGATGGTTGGCTGAGGTGATGATCCTCTTGTAATGATTACTTGAAGTCCTGTTGCACGTTCAATATCATTTTTGACTTGTTCCATTTTTTCTTGTGCTGCATTTCCAATATCACCAATGCCTTTTACTTTAATGCGAATGGAGGATATGCTATTCCCTCCAGTAATGATTTCAGCTGCCTTCACAGTAGTTAAAATGTTAGGTGGATTTGTAAGTAAGCCTGTTGGTACACCGGATCCTTTCATCGTCCTTGAAGGATTTAACGGGTCATGGTCTGGTCCAAGAACTATCCCCGCCTGTGCAGGACGATATGTCTCGAGTGGTAGTTCAGTTAAAGGGTCTTTACTAATTTTTAATTTATCAGAAGAGAAGCTACCAACAATATTCAATCTCAAAACTGGCAAGAGTGGGACTCCGTCTTCAGATAATTCATGATCTAACAATTCTGCTTTTCTGAAACCTGAATTTGGTAAGATATCTTTAAAAATGTCGATCACTTCGACAGGCTTGCTTGAAACTTCATAACTACTTGACCATCTCTCTGGAAAAGGACTTTCTATTTTCTGATAATCAAGAATACTGGATTTAAAAACTAATTGAGTTCCATGAACTGATAAAGAAGGATTGTCATTCGGATTAGCCAAAGCTTTAAAAATCATGGTTTCCAATTCTTCACCAGTCAACTCGAAACTGTCTACCTCTTCTGTCTCCAAACTATTTAAATAGTCCCGTCCGTTTCCTTTCTTAATTAATTCGATAGCTTGTTCCTTTTCAGTGTCAGTATTAAAAGGGATAGCTAATTTTTCTTGCGAAACCTGAAACAGGCTATTGGAAAAGCTCTTATTATTTATTAAAACAGGTATTTCAAATAAACGGTCCATTTCTTCATCGTAAATAGCATCTTCATTTGGCTCTAAGTATCGGCTCGTATCAGATAGTTGAACTGCCTCGTCTAGTCCTACAAGCTTTGCTTCTTCTTCTGGATCAATACCAACCAATAATTGGTATTGACTCAAGCTTATCTCACCTTTATCATCTCCCCAAAAACCTAAACCTTCACTGGGACCTGTCCAATTAGTAGCTCTGTATGTCTCTATATCCTGTATGGTTYTTTTGGATAAACCATCATTATATGTCTCTGTGATTCTATACTTATAGATACCCTTGTCGCTTGTTTTAAATTTTTCTTTCATAGTTATTCCTAATGTGGTATAGCCCAAAACTGAAAYAGGKGCTGCWAYCGCTACATCGTTCATYGAYTTGATTTTTTCGTATTGATCGTAGCTGATGCCTCCRTTAATTCCATTTAAGTRGTTMGGTTCCATCARGTTATCTTCATTGAAAATGGAACCTGATGGGGTGAYRACAAGRTCATAGGCGCTTTCCCACTTCTTTTGCAGTTGATTATTAACCGTTCCTCTTGTTGTTTCCGTTAAACTGAACAGATAAATGAGCACACTGCTAATTAACATCACGCCAATCACAGAAAGAATAAGTCGATCTTTATTGCGAACCAGCTGCTTCATCATAAAAGGTATCATACAGGTTGCCTCTGACTAACGGATATAATTTCTCCGTCTCGCATCTCCACTTTCGTATTTGCTCGATCAGCTAGAGTAGAATCATGTGTAACCAAAATCAACCCACATTGTTTACTTTGATTTAAGGACACCAATAGTTGGTAAACCGTTTCCCCGGTATCTGTATCTAGATTCCCTGTCGGTTCATCTGCCAATAGCCATTTAGGTTTATGAACTAACGCCCTAGCTATGGCAACTCTTTGTTGCTGTCCACCTGATAGTTGTGAAGGGAGAGAGTTCATTTTGTCTGTAAGTCCAACTTGTTCCAAAACTTGTGTCGCTCGCTCTTTTTTATTGTAACTAACCTTTCTACCAAAAAGAGGCGACAATACATTCTCTAATGCCGTCATGGTTGGAATCAAATGAAACTGTTGAAATATGAAACCAATGTTTTCAAAGCGAAAATCTGCCAATTCTTTATTGTTCATTTTGTGAACAGGCTGTTCTCCATAAAGAATTTCTCCACCAGAAGGTATATCAAGTGTTCCAATAATGCTTAATAAAGTCGACTTCCCCGAACCTGATGGCCCAATAATTGAAATAAAGTCGCTTTCCTTGAGTGTTAAATTTAATTCTTTTAATGCATAGGTTTCTATGCCATCGCCTTTAAAAACTTTTGTCATTGATCGACATTCAATTGTGTTATTCAAATGAAGCCTCCTTATTAATTTGGTCTGTTTGCTGGGAAATTTGTAACAAGATAATTCCTTGTAATTTCAAATAAAATCCCTTTGTAGAAAAAAATGTTATTTCTATTTATTCTAAATATAACAAATATACATTGATAATAGAATCCTTTTTGCTAATAAACAGAGTAACCTAGAGAAAAAGTTTAGAAGAATTTCATCGTATATTTGATAAATGTCTTTGTTCTACGCGTGAATTGTTTTAGTTGAAGGAGAACCACTAAAATAACCAATCTTTTTTATAAAGACTACAAAATCATTGGGGTCTTCTCATTTTAGTGAAGGCGTTGGGGGAATTAAGTTGAGTTAAATGAATATGGTAAAATTCTCTCTACTCTCGCATATAGTATTAAAAAATGGGGGTGATTGTTTGGACGAGAAGAAGAGAAAAGATAGTTGGACGGTAGAAGATGATAAAGTACTGGCAGACAGAGTCTTAACCTTTGTGCGTGAAGGGAAAACACAACTACAAGCTTTTGTAGAAGCCGCAACAATCCTTGGCCGCACAAGGCAGGCATGTGGGTTCCGGTGGAATAAAACATTGCGAAAACAATACAATATACAAAAACTGAACCGAATTAAACCCAATGAAGTTCACAGTCATATACAACAAGCCATTACATCATATGATGAGTTGGCAAAAGCATATGAAAAACTGAAACTAGATTATGAACAGTTACAGTCCGACCACCAAAAGGTAAAGGCCTGGCTTACAGATGGAAAAGAGTTATTACGAATAGAATAGGATGACGAAAAGAGCATTCAAAACCGTTGCTCTTTTTTTATGTCTTGAACTACGGAATAGTAAAGTTCAGTGGTAATAATGAAAAAGGAATACTGCGCAAAAGCTCAGTATCCCTTTTCGATTAATCTTCCCAAACGTCTTCCATCAGTTGTTCTATTTCTCTTCGTAAATTTTCTGTTTCCTCATTTTGAATACTTACCTTGTTATCAGAGATGACGACAACATCACCAGGCTTTGCATCAAGAGGAAACATGGATTTTGGAAAGTCTTTTGTTTGACCCTCGATTTCTACGACAGCGAAATCACCTTCAAATCGATCAATAATTCCTTTCATATCTTCACTTCTTTTCTGTTTTAATTGAAATTTTTGTGCCATCACTCGTTACGGTGATGCTGCCTTTTTGATCAGTGCGGTATACGGTTGTTTTAATCGCTTTTAACCGATTTAACGTTTCTAATGTTGGATGTTTGTATTGATTATTAGCTCCAACGCTAATAAATGAATACGTTGGCTTTGCTATCTTCAAAAATTCAGCAGTCGTGGACTCTTTAGCGCCATGATGACCAACTTTTAAGACATCCACTTTACCTATTTGTTTCATGGCTAACATGTCTTTTTCAGCCAGCGTTTCTGCATCTGCCATAAATAAGAAATTTTGTTTGTTGTAATTCACATGAAGGACCGCACTCCAATTGTTTAAATCACTCTTATTATAATCCTTAACAGGTGCAATAAATTTGGCTTTGATGCTCTTGTCAGCTAAAGGAAGGGCTACCCCAACTTTTGCTGTTTTGATCGTTAGTTTTTCGTTCTTAACGGCAAGTAGAAAATCCTTGTATGCTTGTGTGGTATGAGAAACTTTCGGTGCGTATACGTTTTCTACTTTAAATGCATTGATGACTTCATCTAATCCACCTACGTGATCGGCATCCGGATGAGTAGAAATTAAGATCTCAATGTCATCTACTTTCAACTTCTTGAGATAAGCGACCACCGCATCGCCCTTCCCTTTGTTTCCTGCATCAATTAGGATATCGTCTCCAGTAGGAGTCTCGATATATGTGGCATCACCTTGCCCAACATCAATAAAGTGAACAATCATGGGTTTTGGTTTAGCGACAGTTGTAGCATGCGCTGTTGTTGAAAGCAAACTAATTGAAAGAACCAGCATAAATAGTAACTTTCCGAATTTCATAATATTTCCATCCCTTTTTATAAACTAATGTACCATGATGGGAATATTCTCACATCATAATTTTTGTGCCCAATAAAAAAATCCCAATTATGTGCAACCAAATTGGGATTTGCGCTACTCTTTTATATAAAACTTCTAGAACTTGTTGCCACTTCTTCTTTAACGCCAAATGCTTTTATAATATTAATTAATTCATCATAAGAAAACTCATATTCACAGTCAAAATTGTTTATCTTAATAGAGCTTGTGATTTCTTTCCATTCTAAGTTCATATATTCTAACGGAGTTAATGCATAATCTACACTCATCTCTATATCCATTATTTCTAATTCATCTATTCCAGACTCTATATACAACTTGTCATCTACATACATAAAATCTTCAAATATATACTTATACTTAATCATAATTAAACCCACTTCCAACAAGTCATTTTGCTTTCTTTGAAACTACCATAAAGACATGTTAATTCTTAATTTTCATGATGAAATAACTTCTCACTTCTTCAATGTTCACTAAATCCCTCTTGGGAAGGACATAAGCACTCATTGATCCATTATAAAGATAAAAATTATCGTTATCTTCTTTGAATTTTTTCAGACCAGCCCAACTGACTTTGGTTTCACCAACATCAGAATTCACGACAATTCCTTCGTCTGTTATAACCATTTGCTGTTTTCCTAACAAGCCCTCGTTATCGCCTTCTTTTAACATCTTCTTGGCATTTTGGGCGACTGTCCGTTTGAAATATGCTGGATAAAATATAATCCAAGTGATACTTATGAGTAAAGCGTAGCCAATCATCACACCTAAAGATGCTTCCATTACCACTGTCATGAGGTACGACAATACAGTAAAAAGTAATGGTGGTACAAACCTTTGTAAATTCAACGCCCGTCTCCCTGTTTTTGAATGCTTAATATGATACAAATTAAACTTCAGATAATCTTCCTCAGTTAAGGTATATGTAATCTCCATTATTCCTGCCTTTCTCATTAGCACATTGATAAATTAGTGTAATGGTTATAAAGATTGCGCTGATTGCAACTCTTTTATATACTCCACAATTTTTTCTTGATCTTCTGGGGTTAAATACAACGTATTTTCAACTATTCCATCAGTTTGAGTTAACTGAAGTACCCCTTGCGATTGTTTTACCATCAGCTTTATGTTCTCATCTTCAGTAAGTATTCTTTTCTCACCTGTCAAAAAACTCTCCCCTTTTTTGTTTCGAATAAACCAATATTTCCGCTCACTTATTTCATAATCTTTCCAAATATAATACCATATGTAGCTTTGAAATAAAGTTTGATTAAAATTATCGCACCTCTATCTTTTCTTAGAATTGAGGTGATTTTCTTGTTGGATATTTATGTTAATATCACTATGAAGATTGTGAAAAAATGTACTTAAACTAACGGGGCAGGTTAGTGGATTAAGAAGGTACATTTGCATTTGGAGGGAGTTATTATAAGTGAAGTTATCCGACTAAAAAGGCACGTAAGYATGGCATTTAATATTAAAAATGAATATTTATTCATAGRGTAGTCTTCCTCAGAAGGCTATTCTTTTTTAGTGAAATTTGTTAATTGTTGTTTACTTTTTAAATACTCAATCGTTGATAGTGWAGGAGGGTGGTTAAGGATGAACAATTAGGTTTGTACTTGAATAAAAAATTGAAGTCTGTATATTTTCTTTTGCTGAAAATGGGGTTGAACATTAATGAAAGAGTCCATCCTCAAAAAACACTGTAAAAATGGGATGTCCATTAACTTTAGTTGAAGAAGCGTAGTATGGTTGAACTGTGAGACACATTTTGCTCGCACGATACTTCTTGTTTCCTTATATAATCTGAGTAAATCGCCATTTATTAACTGTTTTACAATTTACAGGTTTATTAATCACAAATTAGGTAGAAATCACCTATTATTTCCATTTCAAATGGGATATAATTATTTTAATATTCAGAAAGGGGGATCGTAATATGACAAAGAAAATTAAACTTTTTGTATCTGCTTTATGCCTTTCAGTAGTTTTCGTTGCACCAAGCGTATCTGCAGGCGGGTTAAGTGATACAAATTTTGGGCCTTGGACAGGATGCAGTGGAAATAAGCCTTGTTATGACAATGACTAAATTGAAGATAATTTTAATTATTAGTAGAAAGAGCAGCCAACGTTTTATTGGCTGTTTTTTTGTGCATTTTATATCGCTGCGTTATTGCAAATTCCTATCTATCAGTGGACATTTTTCTTCTGGTTCAACACCTTATGTGTCAATAATCCGATTCTTGTTCAGCACAACTCATACACCAAACGCCCTCWTCCGAATCTAAATGATATCCCGTACTTTCTAGTCGATTTCAATGTTGCACATTAMACAATTGTCTTTATGACTTTCATTRCGATGTCTCCTCCTGATTCGCTGTATATGTCAACACTTCAATAAGTCTTGTTCAACTAACGGGTGCTTTAGTAAAAATCTTTGGGCTATACTGTGGAGATTAACTGGAATATTAACGAAGTAATTTTTTATAAATAGGACTCCAGACGTAGTTATAAACAGAACTTCGGACCCGCTATTATAAAACACTTCTCATGTATCATCGAAGCTAAGATAATTAAAGGAGTGGGAATTATTTATAATGGAAACGCATTTAATAGTAAATAGCATTAATGGAGTAGTAGGAGGAGGAGTAGAAACATATGAGGTCGGAAATAGCTGATAAAACTTATTTCACTAAAGGCTGGGGCTATGTTGCAGCTCTTGCACTGTTACCGTATGCGATTTTAAAATCGCTTTGGGCATGGGGATCAACGGTAGGACTTACAACAAAACAAGCTGTACAAAATGTAGCAGGGTTAGGTGATACATTAAAGGAAGGACCTGCTTTTCTGTATACATTATATAACATCGGAATAGACTTCACAGCTATTTTAGCGATACTGGCATCTTTATTTGCTTTAGCTCTAGTGACTTCCTGGGGGGAGAAGCTATCAAAAAGGTTATTAATTATATCTGGATGGTCAGTTGGGGTATTGACAGTTCTAATTTGCTTCTTGACTGCTCTTCAATTTTTAGGAGTGCTTCCAAAAGGAGACACCGAAGGGTTAGCCATATGGGTGTATGTGGTAACGTACGGAGGATTGTTCTTGTGGGGAKTAACTGTATTTATAGCGACTCTGTCTTTCCAGCATCGAGTTAAAAACAAACAGTCGATACATTAGAAGTAATAGGAATTATACCTGGGGAATAATAGTTCTTTTCTTCAACTAACGGGTGCTTTAGTCAATATAGAGCAACGTCATTTAATGACGTTRCTCCTTTTATTTAAAAGTACTTCTGATAATATTCTTTCCGTAACCTTCCACTTAGTTGAGCGTAAATTCGGGTAGTTTCRCTCTTCTCGTGACCCAGTAGACTTTGAATGACTTCAATKGGTGCTCCATTATTCAAYAGATGAGTAGCATAGCTGTGTCTGAGTTGATGTGGATGGATCTCTTTATTAATTCCWGCACGATTTGAAATCCTCTTGATGATGTAYCTCATTTGRGCGACACTCATTATATGGGGGTGTCTTTCAGTGACAAAGATGGCTGGGTCATTGTCAGTKCGACTGTCCATAWAGCGTTTAAGCCATATGTCGCACCGTATATTAAAATAAACTTCCCTCTCCTTATCGCCTTTTCCTCTGACTATTGCAGATCGATTGGACCAATTAATATGGTTCTTTTCTAACGAACGATTTCTCCGATCCGACAACCCGTCGAAAACATTAACTCAAAGATTGCTTTTTCAATTGGTAAATGACAGGCTTCAMGCAAAAGTTCGATTTCCATTTCGGTTAAATACTTGGGTATCCGYTTGCCCACTTTCGGTTCTTTAATTTTCGCAGCTGGATTCTTAAGTATGTTGCCTTCTTCATGGGACCAWCGRAATAAYGATTTYAGAAATCGGATTCTATGTGCAAGACTGGCTGGTTTTTTTAAATGCTTCCCTGAAATCGYAAGGTATTCTTTCAATTGAATTGTGTCCAGAGTTGTTATTTCAATATCCWTAAAATATTCAATAAGTAAWGACAATTGGAGCCGATAAGCCTTTAATGTCTGTGAAGAAAAGCCTTCGATCCTTTTATCAGATTCAAATGCTTCCCATGCTTTTGACAGTAGCAATTTCGTTCCCCCTCAAAAAAAGTATCGTTAAAGGAAATATTGCCATTTCTATCGAAATTAAGACATATTGATAGTTTACTAACGAGGAATTATCCTAACTTAGATTGAAGAATGATATAAGAATATGATTGGAAAGTGGGGAGTTAGATGTTAAGGAGTGAACTTATTTCAGAAATAGCAAATAGAATCTTATGTATAAAAACACTCCATCCAATTAGAGTAGGAGTTAGTGGAATAACTTCATCTGGCAAGACAACGCTTGCTAATGAGCTTACGGCAGAACTTCGAAGAAGAAAGATGGATGTGATTAGGACTAGCATAGACAATTTTCATAATCCAAGGGTTATACGATACAGACAGGGTAAGGAATCTGCTATTGGTTATTACGAGGATGCTCACGATTACAATTCCTTTAAGCAGAAACTTTTAATACCTTTAGGTCCAGGGGGAAACCTGCATTATCAAACAAATTCTTTAGATTTAGCAAAGGACGAGTATGTGAACCCAGAATTAAAAATAGCAGATAGGGATACGATTTTTATTATTGATGGAACTTTTTTATTTAAAAAGGATTTAAGTAACCTATACGATTTTAAAATATTTGTTAAAACTGACTTTGACTTAGCTAGAAAAAGAGGAGCTAAAAGAGAAGAACGGGCATTTGGAAGTTATGAAAAAGCTGAAGAAATGTTCCTAAATAGGTATCACGTTGCTTCGAAACTTTATTTAGAACAACATTCACCTCAACTTAATGCAGATATGGTCATTAATAATAATGAATTAGATAACCCATATTTTGTTTAAAAGAAATGTCTTATTCAACTAACGGGGCAGGTTAGTTGAAGAAGGGAATTACAAATAATAAAGCGAAATATATAGGATAAAACACATTGTAAGGATGAGTGTATTGCGTAATATTGTGAAAATTAAAGCCCTTAAGTTCCCTGATGTTCTTCATTATGACTGGAAGGCGAACTGATTCGTCACACCTGTGATTATTTACTAGTCCTATGCAAACCGGGGCTCAAATTGATTCATCATACCAAAAATAAGATTTTTACTATCGATAATACCTCTCTAGAGTATTTTTCTTTGAAAGAGTGGTTCACAGCTGCAATAGAAGTTGAAGATGGAAAAGTTGTATCTACTTATTGTAATGTGGCAAAACCTTCTTTATTTAAAAACGGACAAATAAGTTTTGTTGACCTAGATTTAGATTTTATTCAGGAAAAGAATAATGACTGGAAAGTAGTAGATGAGGATGAATTTGAATCAAATAGTATTAAATATGGGTATTCAAAAGACTTGAAGAGGGAAACAGTAGAAGCGCTGGAAAGATTAAAGGAAGAAGTGAGGCGGGGAAACTTTCCTTTCAACAATGAAGTGGCATCTCAACATAATTCCAAAATTTATTAGATTAACGGAGTGACGGGGCATTGCTTTTTTGCACGAGATAGATTGTGAAAAATTGTACTTAAACTAACGGGGCAGGTTAATTGAACAAGGAAATGTTGAAAAAGGACCTAAAATTCTTGGGGAAAGGGAAGTAAGCGTAATACGATTCGATAATTTAGGTTTTTATACAAAACCTTATAATTCTACATGGGAGGTTTACCCTCACCATAATGCTTACTGTCATCATAAAAGGAAGTGTGAGGCAAACTGGATTATTATATAAGTTGTTTGTTTTTAAATATCTTAATATAGAAAAAGTCTCAATCCTTTTCGAATAAAGGATCAAGACTTTCCAATTTCTTCTTTCAATAATTGGCTTAGTAAGTCAAAGTCAAATCTGCCATAACAGGATAATGATCACTTGGGAATTGGCCATTTTTATAATAATCTAGAATTTCGACTGTATGCGCTGTGACGTTGCCTTTAGCAAGAATCCAATCAATTCGATTTTTTGGTCCTCCGCCAGTCGGATCACGGAATCCATTAAAGGTACCAAGGTGTTCATTGATTCTTTCCTCAGCAGTTACAAATAAATCTTCAAATGCACCTTCACTAGTTAGCTTTTGGTATGGAACACTATCCGGATTTGCATTAAAATCTCCTGTTAATACAATCGGCAGCTCTGGATTGAAAGCTTTTATTTTTTCTTTAATTAATTCTGCACTCTTCTCTCTAGCATTTGCAGATCGATGGTCAAAATGAGTATTTACAACATAAAATTGTTGATTGGTTTTTTTATCAAGAAATTTCGCCCATGTTACCATACGTGGAATTGTATTTCCCCAAGTCATGGATCCTATCACATTTGGTGTATCTGATAGCCAAAAGTGGTCATACTCTAAAGGAGTGTAGCGATTTTCATTATAGAAAATAGCTGAGTATTCGCCTTTGCTTCCTCCCTCACGGCCTAAACCAATCCATTCGTATTGTGGCAAATTTTCTTCAAGATCCAGAAGCTGTTTATATAAAACTTCCTGTGTTCCAATAATATCTGGTTGTTCCTGTTCGATGAGTTTTTTAATTGCCGGAATCCTCTCTGCCCAAGTATGTGGTGATGGATCACTGTTATTTAAATACCTAATATTATAAGTCATTACCTTTAGATCTACTTCAGATACTTGTCCTGATTTTTCTGAAGCTAACACATTTGATGTTCCTGAAAAGACACTAATTACCAACATAGTTACAATTACTACTAATAAAACAGGATTTAACAATTTTCTCAATTTGATTCCCTCCTAGTTTTGTATTCAAAATAATCATACCGTTTGTATGTAAACTTTTGATTAAAGAAATATGTTTTTAGTGTAATGCTGCTAAAATGTTGGCGGTACCCTAAGAAGAGGTAAAATCAATTTTCTTTGAATCAGTTGAAAATAACAATCTAGATTCCAATTCATTTAATCTTAAAGTCAGTGATAGTGATGATGAACCAGATTGGTAATGAAATTTTTTATTTCACTAACGGGTGCTTTAGTTGAAGATTCGATTTCCGAAATAATCAATCTTTTTTATATAAGTGAATAGCAATAAACAGGCGAAACCTCGTATTTTGATCAAACTTTGTTCAAAATACGAGGTTTGTTTTTCACCAAAAAATGGAAGATTCTCGCTAAGTTTCTATCAATCTTTATTCAAAGGTTACATCATATCTCAAGAATGAAGTTCATAAAAACAAAAAAGAGAAAGTGGGTTCATCCCCACTTTCTCCGATTGGTTCATTTCTCTAATTCTTGTTGTTTTTCTTTCGTTGCCACTGCTTCTTTTAATTCTTTGGTGTGACTGTGGTGAGGATTTAAGGACTCAATGTTTTTTTCTAATGCCTCTCGGGATTGCAATAATGGATTTTTCATTAAATGCCACCCTACCGTAATATTGTGTTGATGTTCGGCTTTAAAATTTTTCGCTTTAATATATTTGCCGACTCGTTCATTTAATAGTTTTTCATTTTTTGTCTGTAGATGGTTTATTTCTTTCACAGAAGTGACAGATAGAAATCGTTCGGTATTTAAGGACTGATCGATAGCTGTCTTCTGAATGAACTTCTGACCTTCAATCTTCTTCGCAAATGTCCGTTCAGTCGTTTTTCCTCCCTCAAGTGTCACCGAATATTTGCCATCTTCAATTTTGGTGACTTTCATGAAATCTTCGACCTTCTTGAACTCTTTCACGATTTCATTTTTGTTTTCCAATACGTTGATGACATGGTACCGGCTTTCCAAGTCACTTAACGGCACCAAGCGATTGGTATTAGTACGCAGGATGAATTGATTGTCACGAGCATTTTCTTCCACTTTCGCAAATAAGACCAATCCGTTCTTTGGATCTACTAACTGCATGGTTGGATAATTGTTTAAATCAATCTGAAGTTTTTCCTCCAACTCAGATTTCACTTTGGACGGATCGATGGATTGATAAAACTCGTTGATTTTTTCACTTTGTAGGGAATTGATTTGTTCAATCATCTGACTGGATACTTGCTGTACTTCTCGAATCGCTTGTTTGGCGACATTCAAGTCCTGAGCCCATGTCGCAATATAACCGGTTGAAGTCAGGTTGGTATCTAGCCCATAATATTTTGACACAATGTAGGCTGCAGATTCTGCCTGTGCTTCCTTATGACCACGAGGATATTGATGCATCTCACTTTCTTTGTTATGAAGAAGTCCGTGCGCATATTCATGAATGACCACTCTAAACTTGTCATCCGTGGTTTTGGAAACTGCTGTATTAATCACGATTTGATCGGTTGTGCGATTATAGGTCCCACCATAAGCTTCATGTTCATGATGTTCTTCTAAGATTGATAACGGATTCTTCTCGTCTGTGTTTACGTTCTGTACAAAACGGTCATACAGTTCGCTCAAAGATTCTTCCGACTGCAAATCGTTCTGGACGAAATCTCGAACATTGGGCAGTTCTCGGCCATTGGTTTGAGCAACATCAAACACCTTGCCAAACACATAGCCACTGATGGTTTCTTTTACTTTCACTTGCGGGTCGCCATACTCATCCGTAAGGACACGACCGGTTTCCTTGTCTACGGTCTGTTCCACTTCTTTTTGAAAGGTAGGAACAAGAATATCAATACTCTTTTCGCCTTTAATGACGTGACGTCCGAGCGCTTGCCATTGCTTGAAACTGCGGATCATGGTCGCATCCGGGTATTGAGAAGCGATCAGTAAAGCGTTATGGAAGGAATAATTATGCCCAGAAGCCATAACATTCAACAAGTCCTGGAATCGGTCATTTTTGAATAAATCTTCTAAGCTCGTCTCTAACCGTTTGGATACTTCAGTTAAATCTACTTTACTCGACATATTCAATCACGTCCTTTCGTACATACCAAGCCTCATATAAAGGCTCTAACCTGCCTTCAATACGAATGGGTGTGTAACAAGTTACCGTGTAATCTGCGATGTTTTCTTCTAAATCGAGAACACCATCATATGTAAGTGCCTCAAAAGGCACAGGGTCATAAAAACTTAATATCCGTTTGTCCGTTGCGAGAATTTCACTAATGGTCAAATACATCCAGTTCACTCCTTTTGGTGTGTGGGTTTAATCGAATCGTCCATCTGGAATTAAAAGAAGTTTTGAATGGTCACTTCTTTTTCTTTTAATCGCTTTTGAATGTCCTCTTTTTCAAGATCATGCTCTTCTTCAGTGAGCGACTCATTTAGTTCCAGCTCAGATTCATCAAAATCTAGATCCAGATGTTCCGATTGGTACCATTCTTCCTCGAGTATTCGAGTGGTTGTGCCGCCACTGACAGATGAAGGAGAATCAGCTAGTGGCTCATCTTCTACTGTTGCAGCGATTTGTGTTTCTACGACTCGCTCAGGTTCCTCAACTTGTTGATGTTGCTTGAATTGGTCGAGATAGTTTCCAAACACTTCGGATTGCCAAGCCTTTTCAAGTTTCATTGGGAACATGCCACTGACAAATAAGTAGCTGGTATCCTTTGAAATATTGGATAAGTCTCCTTCTGGAATCAAGGGCTTTTTCACATACTGTTCGGATTGACTGGAACTGGCACTCGATTTGCCACTCATGAAGCCTCCACTTTGACTGGTGGAACCGGTTTGAACTTTTGCCGTCGTTTCGCCAGCGAGTTGAGAGAAATACTTGATGGTCTCCATGTCCTTACTGCGCAAATATAAGAGTGTGTCATGGTTGGACAAAATAGAACGGGCCATTTCTTTTCCATACATCGCTTCAATCTGTCCGTTATCCTGAACGATCGTGTTCATGGATAACCCTAACCCTCGACAAGTGGCCAAAACGCGACCGTATTTCTCGATTTTTCCGATGTTCGCAAACTCATCTAATAAGAAAATCGTGGGGATTTTCAACTTGCCCCGATTTTCATCGGCCATTTTATAAAATTGAGAAATCAATTGGTCGAAAAAGACGGATGTTAAGGCCATGAATGGATTGTCATCCATGGGTAGCTTTACATATAAGATGCTCTTTTGTTCCTGGAACGCTCGGAAGTTAAAATCACTCATGCTCGTCATCTTGCTGATCTTATTTAGCGTGAAAATGCTCACCTGTGATGCAAATGATGATGTCACGCTTGCGCGCGTGTTGCCCCCAAGAGTCGTTAACCCTTTTAATAGTTGATACGCTGGATGATCTTGACTTAATTCATCTTCTACCCAGTCACGGAATTCATCTTCATCGGGTGCCACTTTTTGATTAAATGTTGCAATGACGTCTTTCATGCTGGCATTCTGTTTTTCTGTTTTGCAGTAAACAATCAATCCAGCTAACATTTTCTGCGCACGTTCCATGAAAAAGTCTTCTTTTCCATCTTTCGTGGAGTTTTTAGCAATCGTTAAAGATACACTTTGCGCATCCTGATCGTCGAGAACGTAATCAAGTAAATTGTAATGGTCTTCATTAAAGTTAATGAAATCAACTTGATAGACTTGATACCCTTGTTCACGCTTGATTTGGGCTGTTTCATGATAGAGTTCGCCTTTAGGGTCCGTGACGATAATCGATTCTTCTCGATTGTTTAACAAGTTCGGAAGCACATACGATTGACCTTTCCCACTCCCACTGGATCCGACCACATACACGTTGCGGTTATCGATGGACGTTTCACGAGGGATAATGAGCACTTGCTTTTTATTAGGCACTTTCCCTACAATCAAGCCATTTTCAAGCGACTCAAACGTCTTTGTCGGATTCGCTTTGTGATACTTGTTGCGTTTGGCTAACTGTTTTCCATTCATGACTTCCTGGGGCAGCGTAAAACGGGCTGATCCATGGACACCGTAGTCATGTGCATCTTCATAGGTTTTTTCAATCAAGTTCATCTTGGAAATAAACCAAAAGAAGAAGACGCCCATTAATAGAAGAATTAATAGTTTAGTTTGATTGTCGGCATCATTCATGACGTAATCAAGAGTACCGGGCACATCGAGTAACCGGTTGTTGAGGTCGCCTTTTAATTTCAATAACGTAAACAGTCCCGATAAAACATACCCAATCAGAAGAGTTAATAGGAATGTCATCGCTATTCGTAATCCGGCACCTTTTCGGAATTTTCGTTTCGCCATTCTTCCTCCACCCTTCTATAAGTCGACTTCTAAATCTAATTGCTGACGGATGCGTTGATTCTTCGTTTTTCTCTTTAGTTTGGATGAAAGCTGTGTACTATGCTTTGTACCGTGAGAAGAACTAGATTGATGAATCAGTTGTTCAAGCAGTTCACTGGATGCTCGTCCCCCAATATAGTGTGAGATGTCTCGCTGCGCGGTTGATAAGCGATTGAAAAATGGATGAGCTTGCGTTTTTTCATAGGCTTGCTGCTTGGCTGATCGTTCCGTTTCCTGGACCGCAGCGAATCGTACACAGGCTTTTAAATTTGGCATGAACCCATTCTTCAACTCATCTTTGTAATAGCGCAAAATGTCAGCTTTTACTTGGAGTGGCAATGCATCGGTCTTTTTAAGTGTGCTTTCTTTTTCATCTGCAAACTTATGACGAATTAGCACCCCTAGTTGTTCGTTCGCCAACTCAGCTTTACGACTGCTTTGGATGAGAAGTTGTTGCATCGTATTCAACTTAATGGATAGAGAATACACTTTCTCAGCTTCCCCACGCGTTTTCAGAAGCGCCTCTTTTTCTTTACCCAATTTATTACGAGTTAGCGATTGAATCCGGACAGTATTGCTTAACGTATCGCTTTTTTCGACCAGTTGTTTGATTTCTGCAATCGCTAATACTTCTGACACGTCTTCAGGAGTAGGAACTTGCTCCAACCGATTCTGTTTTAGTGCTTCAAGAATGTCAGATTTAGCGAGAAGGACACGATCGTTCCATTTAAACTCTTCCGCAACATCCGGGTATATCCGATTGAACGCGCGATGTGTAATCAGTGAACAGACGTTATAAACTCGTTCGGTATGTTCTAGTAACATGTCTTGTGTTTTGGCTTCTTTTTCTCGCACTCCATCTTGATTCTCGTATGCTTCAAGTCGAGGAACAAATTGTTCATAGAATCGATCCAATGAAAAACCTTGGGACTGTAGAAATGCTTGGTTTTGTGTGTGATACGCTCTGTTGACAGCGTCAAGCAAGCCATGCGTAACAGTCATTTCTGTTTCTTTAGGTTCGAGTGTCCGCTCTCTCCAACGATACAATCCGTCTAAGTGCTGACGAACATTGGTGAACTGCATCTCTTGTTTTAAACGGCCTTGTAAAAAATGAATACTCTTCTGGTATTCAGGTTCGAGTTGACTCATCACGAGACTCGTTTCTTGGTGAAGAAGTTTCTCAATCGATGGTGCAGATTGATGAGCAGCAAGCGAAACTATTTTGGATTCCAGACGTGCAATTTCTTGATTGGTTTGGCGTATTTCTTGATTGAGCTGATGATAAAAAGTGAAGGCTACTTTTCCTTGCGCTGCCAATCGTTTCACGAACTGATATTCATTTCGTTCCAAACGAACTTCTGCGATCTTCTCCAATCCTTGTTCCTCAAAAGAAAGCGCTGATACGCTTTCGTTAATCCCGTTCTCTAAGAAAGAGTCGTTGATGGCCTCTGCATAAGCAAGTCTCCACTTCACCAATGTTTCTCTATCATTCCAATCCGTGGACGATTCCGTTTGGAAAATTTTCTTCCCATCTTCTGTTCGATTGATTTCTCCGTGTTCATCTCGTTCATATACTCTTCTCTTCTTATCTCCCCATGTACCGTCTTCCTTAAATGGGCGAACCGTCAATAAAATATGTGCATGTGGGTTATGTTCTTTATCTCGATGAATGGCGACGTCCGCCACCATTCCTTCATCCACAAAGTGTGTTTGAACAAATGTTTTGACGAGATTCTTTTGTTGATCGTGATTGAGTTCGAGTGGCAAAGCAATGAGAATCTCACGAGCTAGTTGGGCATTCCATGCTTTTTCTTTAGTCTCGACTTCATTCCATAATCTTTCACGGTCAAGAGTCCATTCGGGGGCGTGATCAGGTTTTAGGATGAATGCTTCAGGGGCTACCCCACGAGTTCGAAAGCTTTTGGTTTCTTCATCACGTTCTGAATACAAAGGCGTTCCACTTCGATAGCTGGCACTTGCTACTACTGATTGTGTTTTTTTACTGATCACGTTCGCTCGCAGCATGTAATAACTCATCTTAATTCCCTCCCCTCTTTTTCTTTTATGTTTTATATATCCGAAGGCGACAAACTTTTTGACCGAAGGCAAACCCCAGGGCACCACTTTAGTGGTGTATAAATGGGCACTCGTCTTTCAGTCCTCGGATTTATTGTACCATAATTTTTCATTTCTTATGGGAATATTTTTATTTATATGTTAATATTTTTATATATAAAACAAAATAGGAGTGAAAGATCAATGGCGAATAACTTTGAAAAGATTTTAACGATCGAACAACAAATCGAGAAATTAAAGGAGAAACAAAAACGATTAGAGGAACAAATGCAGATGAATATTGGACGGGAGTTATTAAAGTTATGGAATGTGGATTCAGAGGAAGAAGCTTTGAAATGGATTCAAGAGCTGGCTGTTCAAGTGAATGGGGAGAATGAAACGCGTGAAATCGAAATGATGCGCCATGAAGGATAATCGACTGCAACAAGCGAATGAGTTACAAGAAAAAGTGAAGGCTCTGCAACAAAAGAAAAAACGGTTGGAAAATGAAGCCCTGCGTAAAATTAGTTGTGAAAAGAGAAAAGCCCGGAC
>NZ_JBFUJC010000003.1:0-49365 GCF_056401595.1 Paenisporosarcina sp. P4_E4_2
ATCATAAATCACACCATATTTACTGTGGTTTTGAAATCAATCAAAAAAAAGCAGTTAGGAGATACTTTCCTAACTGCTTTTTCTTATGCTTCTCCGTTTTTAGCTTTCATCCAAATCCATCTTGAATTGAATGTTGTACGTAGACTCAAATCTTCTATAAATCCTGCGCCTGTGTAGCATTTTTGTGCACGGCTATTTTCAGGCTCGATTCTTAAAAAAACCCATGGGTAATCATAGGCTAGACATTCCTTCTGAAGCATTCGCACAAGTTGTTTTCCGATTCCTTTGTTGCGATAGGAAGGGTGGACAATCAAGTGAGCCAGTTCCAAGTCCTGCTCTTCAACGTCTACCCAAATTTCTCCATAAGCTACAGGCTGTTTTTCCTCCATTAAAATGTAGCCAAATTGGTCAGGAGCTTCATGCCAGCTACGATACATATCCGCAGAATAAACGTCTTCACCTGTTGCATAAAAACAATCTGTATCATTTTGTAACCAATCAGCGATTGTAGGTTCATCCGATAATTTAGCATTTCTTATTTCCATTATAACTAGCTCCTTACCAACAGGTATTTGATGCATTAAATTATATACGAAAACTAGATGGAGCCATCTAGTTAGCTGCTGTTGGGAATAATGAATTTCTTTTCTGAATTCTAGAGCATATAATTATTTTGAGAAACAATACAAGATTCAGTAACTTCATAGAGATGTATCTTAAGAAAAGAGGACAAACCCATGTCACCAAAACCTGATGATTCAGGAGTCAACAACAATCAATCTGATTGGATAAAGAGTTATGTAGATTCTCCAGAAAAACAACAACAGCTATATCGAAGGACTTTATGGATTGTAGTCATTTCGCAAATATTCGGAGGGGCAGGTCTAGCTGCGGGAATAACAGTCGGAGCACTCCTTGCACAGGAAATGCTAGGAACGGATAGTTTTGCAGGAGTTCCTGTCGCATTGTTTACACTAGGTTCTGCTGGGGCTGCACTGGTGGTAGGGAGACTTTCTCAACGCTATGGGCGCCGTTTTGGACTCGCGACTGGATTCCTTGCAGGTGGTATTGGGGCAATTGGTGTGGTGATTGCAGCGTTGACTAACAACATCTATCTGCTTTTTGCTTCCTTGCTAATCTACGGTTTCGGCACTGCTACAAATCTACAGGCACGTTATGCGGGTACTGACCTGGCAACTTCCAAACAGAGGGGAACTGCAATCAGCATTGCCATGGTTTCCACAACGCTCGGTGCAGTTGCGGGTCCGAACTTGGTCGGAGTCATGGGCAAGTTTGCTACGTCACTTGGTGTCCCGGCACTGTCGGGTCCGTTCATTTTAGCAGCCGCAACTTATATTGTTGCAGGTCTGGTACTTTTAGTTTACCTTCGTCCTGATCCTCTCGTCGTAGCAAATGCTATTGCAGATGCGCAGATAAAGAACGAGAGTAATCTAGTTGATACGACTTCCCACACATTAACAAACAACAATCGAGGAATCGTTCTTGGAGCAACCGTTATGGTCATAACCCAAATGGTTATGGTTGCCATTATGACCATGACTACCGTACATATGAGGCATCACGGACATGGATTGGATGAAGTCGGAATGGTCATTGGCCTTCATGTTGCGGCCATGTATCTGCCCTCCTTGGTGACCGGAGTTCTCGTTGACAAGTTTGGAAGAATGGTCATGACCATCGCTGCTGGTGCCACGTTAATGGCTGCAGCAATTGTAGCGGCTGTTGCACCCGCCGATTCTATGCTAGTACTTATCATTGCACTAGTTCTCCTAGGTCTTGGTTGGAACTTTGGATTGATCTGTGGCACAGCGTTAATCGTGGATTCAACTCACCCAACCGCTCGTGCAAAGACTCRAGGGAAAGTGGATGTTTTGGTAGCATTAGCAGGGGCAACCGGAGGAGGCTTTTCCGGAATGTTTGTGGCTCTAACTAGTTACTCCACTCTGTCACTTGTTGGAGGTTTCCTCTCATTACTGCTCATTCCAGTTGTCATCTGGTCACGTAAACACACAAAATAAGATAAAGGGAGTTCAATTCGCAAATGAATTGAACTCCCTTTGTTTATTGAAAATCAACCAATGGCTCTGTAAATTTATGYTAAAATAAATAAAGTGAAAATTTAATCTTTTGGGAGTGGGGAGACATGCCAATGGAACAGGAAACAATGGGTATGTTAGTCGTTGGGTTTTCGATCGTAATGGGTATCGCGTTTATTGTGGTATTGAGATTGTTATTCTCAAAAAAACTAAAACCATTCAGAGCGGCGTATGCATTGGTCCTTGGCTTTTTTGTATTTTTTTGTTTGGCCGTAAGCCAAGCACTAAAGGCGATTGCTTTTGATATAAACCATCCAATGGCATCCGAAGAAATCTCTCTGCTAATAGGATTTGCTGGGGTTTTATGGGCAGTAAGTATGTTGTTTTTATTGTTGGGGCTAATCAAGCTTTCATCTGTCAAAAAAACAACAGTGGTAATCAATAATTAAATTATTGATCGCCTTTCATTAAATCTAAAAGGTTTTGAGAAAGGAGCACTACATGGAAATTAAGTTTAATGATTTTTTAAAAGAAGAAATAACAATCAATGAAATACAGGTCGCTTTAGAAAACGGTGAAATAACCTCAAAAGAGATGGTTATGTATTACCTTCACAGAATAGCCAAGTATGACCAGGACGGTCCAAAAATAAATTCTGTCATTGAAATAAATCCGGATGCCATATTTATTGCAGAAGCAATGGATTATGAAAGAAAAACAAAAGGAACGAGGGGGCCTTTACATGGTATCCCAGTTTTTCTTAAAGACAATATTGAAACAAGTGATTCCATGCATACCAGTGCAGGAACACTTGCACTAGAAAATAATATTGCAATGAAAGACGCGTTCCTTGTTCAAAAACTCCGTGAAGCAGGTGCAGTCATCCTAGGTAAGTCAAATATGACAGAACTGGCTAATGGCATGTCGAATGAAATGTGGGCAGGCTATAGCTCCAGAGGCGGACAAGTATTAAATCCATATGGAGATGCGAACCTTTTTGTCGGTGGATCAAGTTCAGGATCAGCCGTTGCTGTTGCTGCAAATTTCACCGTATTGTCTGTTGGCACTGAAACAGATGGTTCCATTCTGAGTCCTGCAATTCAAAACTCTGTTGTTGGAATTAAACCAACAGTAGGTTTAATCAGTCGCACAGGGATTATTCCTTTTACATATTCACAGGATACAGCCGGACCTTTTGCAAGAACGGTTACTGACGCTGCTATCTTATTAGGTTCCTTAACAGGTTTCGATAAAGGCGATCCAGCTACATATAAAAGTGAAGGTATTTCACTCCAGGATTATACGGTCTATTTGGATTCCAATGGATTAAAAGGTGCCAGAATCGGCGTATTCAATAATGCTTCTGACGATTACCTTCAATCAGGAGAATATGATAAAACTCTGTTTATCAATGTACTTCAAACCTTACGTGGCGAAGGCGCAGAAGTCATCGAGGATATCRAAATTCCTTCCTACCATCGGGAATGGAGTTGGGAAGTATCTATATATGAACTAAAACATAGTTTAGGAAATTATTTATCCCAGTTACCATCCTATGTTCCAGTTCATTCTTTCACAGAACTAATCCAATTCAATAAACAGCATGAACAGAGGGCATTAAAATATGGTCAGGGTAAGTTGGAATATCGAGAGACCTTACCCAACACGTTAAGAAATCCTGAATATTTGAATGCGAAATTGGAAGATCTGTATTTTTCGCAGGACATGGGTATTGATTTTACTTTGAAAAAATATGACCTTGATGCAATCATTTTCCCTTCTTATATTGGTTCCACAATATGTGCAAAAGCTGGGTATCCGTCTATTGCTATTCCTGCTGGATACATGGAAAGTGGTAAGCCATGTGGTATTACTTTTGCTGGTGCTGCTTTTAGTGAAGGGTTACTAATCAAACTCGCTTATGCTTTTGAACAAGCTACTAAACATCGGAAACCACCGAAGTTAATTTGAGATTAAATATGGAGGTGTTACATTGAATAGTCCTATTCTAAATCAAATCGGAACGGTCTTTATTCCAGTAAGTAACATAGAACAAGCTCGAGATTGGTATTGTGACATATTAGGTGTACCAGCAGATGGAGAAATTCTGTTTGGTCATATTTATGTAATACCTATGAATGGTACGGGGATTGTATTAGATAGCAAAATTTTCTCTGAAGAAAATATATTTAAAAACCCTGTATTCCATCTCAATACAGAAAATATAGAAGAAGCTTTTCAGTACATGAAGAAAAACCAAGTTGAGTTAACAAGTGATATCGAACATAATCACTATTTCAATTTTAAAGATCCTGATGGAAATCATTTAATGATTTGTAAGTGTTAAGAACATTTTACGATAATGAGTCCTAATAAATTAAAGGGAGTAATAAATAATGAGTTTTCAAATTACAAGAGAATTAAATAATGACGACAAAAATCACATTAATAATGAGCTATATAAATATAACTTAGCTCATTTTCCAGAGGATTTAAGAGGGCGGTACGAACAAATCAATTTATTTCTTAAAGATGAAAATGGTCTTGTTCGTGGTGGTTTATTAGGTGAAGTGTGCTGGAATTGGTTAGAAATCCACACTTTAATCGTTGATGAAGAAACTCGGAAATTCGGATATGGCTCCAAGCTATTGATGGAAGTCGAGCAAATCGCATTAGAGAAAAAATGCGATTTCATCAAGGTAGATACATTAAGTTTTCAGGCCTTAGATTTCTATGAAAAAAACGGTTATCAAGTATTCGGAAGTATTGATAATGTGGGCAGAGAATTCACGCATTATTATTTAAAAAAGGATTTGAATATTTAATAGTAGGCGATATGAAAAGCTACAAAAAGTAATATATTTCGAAGTCATCGGAGGTACATAATGGAGTTTTATCAATTTAATAAAGAAAGTGGTAAGCAGATTTCAAAATTCAACTCAGATTTTATTATGTCTCGTATTATTCAAACTGATAAGACAACTAACATTGGTTGTATGCATTTAGACAAGAATGGTATTGTAGGCTATCACCAAGCGGTAGTTCCACAACTCTTGTTGATCTTATCCGGAGAAGGTACTGTTCGTAATGATAAAGAAGAATACTTTAAAGTCCAATCTGGAGATGCTGTATTTTGGGAGAAAGATGAGTGGCACGAAACGAAATCAAATGATGGATTAACTGCAATTGTTATTGAAAGTACAGAACTAAATCCTTCTTTATATATGCCATTAAAGAAATAGTAATAGTTTTGCTAACGGGTGTTTTACATCAAAATCGTTGAACGATAATGGAGGTAGACATAAATGAGAATTCAAAAAGCAACATTAAACGAACTTGAGTCGCTAACAGAACTATTTGATTTATACAGATTGTTCTATGAACAAACGTCTAATTTGGAAGGTGCAAGAGAGTTTTTGAGAGAAAGGTTGATTAACGAAGAGTCAGTAATTTTTATAGCCTTCGATGAGAATAATCCTGTTGGTTTTGTTCAGCTATATCCAACATTTTCATCAGTTAGTATGCAGCGGTCATGGGTGTTAAATGATTTATATGTGAAAGAAAATGCTCGTAAAAAAGGATTAGCTGTGAATCTAATAAAGAAGGCAATTCATTTTGCAGAGGAAACAGGCGCAAAAGGAGTTTCGCTTGAGACAGGTAAGGAAAACATAACAGCACAAAGACTTTACGAAAAAATTGGATTTATAAAAGAGTCAAATAGTTTTTATTATTTTTCAGTTTAATAGTAATCAAACCAACGAGTGCGGCAAATTAAATTATTTGAAAACAGTTTGGAAGGCAAAATAAATTGGATTGATAAAATATCTAAAAGAAGGATAGTTCAAGAAAGGATTGTTAATTTACGATGAAAAATGCAGGAAATTTGAAGACAAAAAAGGTCATAGAGTGCGAAATTGATAACGAAATAACTGAGAAGATTCAAGAGTTATTGACTGAGAGTTTTCATGGTATTTATCCAAACAATAGAATTTATTTTAAACAAGTGCCTCATTTTAGATTCTTAGTCTTTAACGAGGATAAACACCTTCTTGCACAGGTTGGGTTAGATTACCGAGTTATGAACCTTAATGGAAAACTTATAAAAGTGCTTGGGATAATTGATTTATGTGTTTCACAGGAATCCCGTTCAAAAGGAATAGCTTCACTTTTACTATTAGAAATTGATAAGTACTGTGTAGGGAAGGATATTGATTTTGTAATTTTATTTGCCGACAATCAAACATTGTATTTAAAGAACGGCTACAAATCTGTTAAGAACAAATGTAAATGGTTGAAAATCGATGATAGAAATCAAACTATACTGGGAATAGGCTATGAAGAAATAAGTGAATTGATGATTAAGAAAATGGGTATGAATGAATGGACTGATGGCGATATAGATTTTCTAGGTTATCTCTATTAAGATGGGGAATTAAATTAAGAATTGAATTGAATCCTGGTGGGTGATGAAGTATCATTTTTCGTCAATTACGGCGCAATGCTTTCCGTTATGTCCTCTACAAACGTTTTAAAAAATATATCCATATCATATAGAGAACTAATGTCTATAACTTTTAAAATCTCCTGGAAGTTTTATAATCTTCGAATGTCCCTCCTTTATCTCCTCTTTACTTTCTATTTATAAAAATCCTTTTATTTACATAGCTTTTACTTCTGCTTCATAATGCACATACAATTCTCCCGTAAACTGATGATGGAATATATTTACTTGGGAGGAATTTTGCTAGATGAACAAGAAATTTTTGGTCCCTATAGCGTTGATGAGTAGTTTAACATTTTCCACAGTAATCCCATCACCAACTGAGTTATTGCAGAAAAGCCAAACACATGTCGAGGCCGCAGCATTCTCTCCAATCCTCATTACGGAACTGTTGCCTAACAGCAATAATGTAGCTGATACGTCAACGGATGCGTTTGAGTTTATCGAACTATATAACAATAGCACCCAATCGATTGATTTAAAGAATTACAAGTTAGTCTACGGATATCCAGATGGGAAAATGGTAGATTGGACATTTAATGAAGACAAAGCGATTGCTCCAGGCGAGACACTCGTCGTGTGGGTCAAGAATAAAGCAAATACGAATCTGACTCTTGCAGATTTCAATACTGAATTCAATACCCAGTTATCGGAAAGTCAGTTTACCTACATCGAGTCGGATGGAATGGCAAACTCTGATGAGCGAACGATATCGGTTGCGGATATGTCCAACAATATTTTCACTTCAGCAAAATATGTAAAAGCTGATGTCGGCTTAAATAAAGGCATTCAATACAAAGCCGGGGAAGACGGGAAAACGATGGACATTCTTACGTCTTCAGAAGCACCGACACCAGGTAGATTGATCACGGGACAAGCCCCTGCAGACCCAATAGTCGAGGATAAAGCAGCGCCTGTCATTGCACATCAACCGATCGACAAAGTGGCGGTTGGTGAACCACTTAACATCAAAGCAGTGGTTACGGATGAAACAAAACTCGAAAACGTAAAACTGTTTTACAAACTGACGGAAAATGGCAGTTGGCTTCATAAGGATATGGTCGGTTCATCTGAAGAAAATACGTTTGAAACCCAAATCGACCAATCGGAAATATTGACGAACAAAGTAACCTACCGCATTGAAGCATTTGATGGGCAAAATACATCCAAGACAGAAGAATATCAAGTGTTGATTGAAGGTATGGACGTTAACCCACAAAATGTTCCTGCACTTCTTGTGACAGAGCTCGTTCCAGACTCGACGAATGTTGGATCACTGGATGGCTATGAGTTTATCGAAGTGTATAACAATTCGGCAGAAGCCATTAACTTGAAAGATTACAAGATTCGCTATCGTTATCCAGCGGAAGGTCCGGAAGCGGACTTGATATGGAAAGCAGATAAAGAGGATATTATCCTGCCTAGTGGCAAAACCATCGTCTATTGGATTAAAAATGCGAGCAATCAAGAAAAGACTGTGGCTGATTTCAACCAAATTTACAATGTGAACTTGATTGAAAATGTAGACATCGTGGAAATCCAATCTGGAGGAATGGCCAACTCGAGTCATCGCGGTTTAGCCATCGCAACAAATACAGGCATTGATATTTCATCTGCCTATTATTACGACCAGCCGGATGTAGATGACGTGGCTGCGAACAAAGGCATTTTATACACGTATCCTTCAGATGGCAAATCCACTGTCATGAAAAAATACAGCCACAGCTTGGAAAATGCGACACCAGGGAGCCTATCACCAATCCAGATACCAAAAGCCAAGGTTACTTTTACTGAGGATAAAACAGCGCCTTCAATCAGCGATTTGACTGAAGCTATCCCGACGTCGGGACACGAAAATCTTGATCTTTCATTCGATGTAACGGATGAGTCCATGGTCAAAACGGTGCGTCTTTTCTATAGAACAAATGAAACCGACGAATATCGTATGGTCGATTTAACCAAAACCTACGATTCTACTGTTTATTCTCATACGGTTGCTTCACCAGAGTTACTTGGGAAGGAGAACTTAAGTTATTACGTTCAGGTATCAGATGGCAYAAATGAGGTTGCTTCGGATGTTAAGAAAATCGAAATATTAAACGACGATTCGATTGTAACAGGATTGAACGTGGAAGATGGCTCTTATTTAAGTAAAACGGTTTTGCTGAAAACTTATGGCAAGGATTCAAAACTATTAATTAATCAAAAGGATGTCACGGACGAAACCAAACCTGCGCTACCAACACAGGCATACTTCGCCTTTGATGCGAAAAATGTCAATCTATACTTTAAAAACGGGGTCACGATTGGTAATGAAACGCTCCACATTTTCGATGACACAATTAACACTTATACAACCTTGACCATACCGGTGGATCCTGATCACTTTAAGCAAGGACTCGATACCAAAATATCGATACGTGCAGGTACAAAAGTGTCTCCTTTCGATACAAATTCAGAAGAAAATCGCGATGACTTCTATGTCAAAAATGTACGATTAGTTTTAGCGGATGGTACCACTCTTTACGATCCTCAATTCAAAGATATCGAAAAAGAGCTATCGGTCGGAGACGGTGCGAGTGCCAAGCCGGTAATTGATTTCAGCTTCCATCTGCCGGATGAGAAATTTAGTGCAAAAGCCTACGCTTGGGACACAACTGCAGAAACTGAAGGAACGCATACGGTCGAAGCGCAGGATGCAGAAAATACAAAAGCTGAAGTTATTATCGATAACAGTGCACCAATCATTACCCCTTCGATTGAAGAAGGAAAGGAATACAAAGGTGCCTTTATTATTCAGGCAGAGGTTGAGGATAAGTACTCTTCAGTTGAAAGCGTGACTGCGTTGCTGGATGGGGAAAAAATCACATTGCCTTTTGAGACGTCATCCGCAAAATTGGCACAAGGCAAACATACAGTTTCATTCACGGCAAAAGATGTTGCCATGAATGAAGTACAAAAAGATATTCACTTTACCGTATTGGAAGAAAAACCATACATGCCGAAAATCATTTCTCCAGTAGATGGTACGGAAAACGTCAACCCGAACGAGACGAAACTGCAAGTGAAAGTGACAGACCCTACAAAGGATGAGCTGAATGTTTCATTCTATAAAGGACACAAGTTTGAAGCGGATGCAGAGGAAATCACAGTATTTGAAAACAGTGCAGACCGGGAACCGCCTAAAGAGCTGATTCCAGCAGGTGAATCCGTTGTCACGGCAAAAGATAAAATGGCCAAAGTGGACGGAGAGTACATTGAAACTACTTCACTGGATAAATTCCCGTATCACCGATTTGAAGTTGCTGTAGGGGAAAATCTTGATAAAGATGACGAAATCGTCCTGAACTGGGAAGGGAAATCACTGATCGGCCGTAAAGTATCAATGTACGTTTGGAATCATGTAAATGCTTTATGGGAACTGCAGGAATGGAAAGTTGCAAAAGATGACAAGAACTTCATTTTACATGGATCCGTCAACGGGAAAGAGTTTGTCAAGGACGGAAAAGTACAAGTGATGGTACAGGATGAAATTGCGTCCACGACGGATTTCGATTATTCGTTCATCTGGATGTCGGATACACAATATTATTCCGAAAGCTACCCACATATCTTCGAAAGAATGACGAAATGGATGGCTGAAGCGAAACAAAACCTGAACTTGAAATACGTTTTCCATACAGGTGATCTGGTCGATGAAGCCGATCAGCCGATTCAGTGGGAGCGCGCGGATACATTCATGGGCACGCTTGACAATGCAGACATTCCTTACGGTGTATTGGCAGGAAATCATGATGTCGGTCACAAAACAGGGGACTATAATGAATACAGTAAATACTTCGGGGAACAAAGATTTATGGACAAGGATTATTATGGGGAATCCTATAAAGACAATCGTGGCCATTACGATCTGATCAGTTCTAATGGCAATGATTTCATCATGATGTACATGGGCTGGGGAGTGAATGAAGAGGATATTGCATGGATGAATGAAGTCCTAGCCAAGTATCCTGAAAAGAAAGCCATTCTTTCCTTCCATGAATATTTATTGGTATCCGGCAACAGAAGCCCAATCGGTGAAGAAATATTCAACGATGTCGTCAAGACGAATGAAAACGTAATTGCGGTATTGTCAGGTCATTACCATGACGCTGAAACACTGATCGACGAAATCGATGATGACATGGACGGTACGGCTGATCGGAAAGTGTATCAAATGCTAGCCGATTATCAGGGCGGACCTGAGGGCGGACAAGGCTTCCTGCGTCTTATGAAAGTAAATCCGGTTGAAAACACCATCCAGATGCAGACCTACTCACCTTATCTAGATCAGTATAACTACTACAATCCGGTAGACTATCCAGGAAAAGATGAATTCATGATTGAAACGGACTTGACGCCGAAAGAAAAAGTTGTTGCTACAGATATGTTCAAGGCAGAAGTATTCACGACTGAACGAATCGGTGAAGTTAAAAACATCACGGATGGTTCGATTGCGGAAGTAAATTGGAATAATCTCGAACGTTCGACTAAACATGGCTGGTATGTTCAAGTGAAGGATTCATTTGGCGGAGAAATGCGCTCTGATGTTTCCGTGTTCACAACAGGTAACCAAGAAAGTGATAACGGTGGAAACGACAATTCTCCTGCGCCTATCCCACCAGTTACAGACGAACAAATCTTTAACGTAAATGAAGGCCAAATAACAAAAACGAATGATTCTTGGACTTTTGACCAAATACCAACTTCCGATAGCGTGAAATGGGTCATTCCAAAACAAGTAATATCCAATGCAATCATTGCGGACACCCCCCTACGTTTCTTGACGAAGAACGGTCATGAAGTTGTGTTGCCAGTTGAAGCTGCGAAACAATTGCAGCAGAATCGAGATAGCATCTCGATTATTTCAACTGTTAAGGCTGAAAAAGAAGCCGGTCTTCCAACTGGCAATCGTTACACGGATATTGTGGACATCGCTTTAATGGCAGGAGATAAAGAGATTGACTCACTTGAGTATCCAGTCGAACTGAAACTGAAGTTAGCTCAAACTATTAATAAACATCGAACGACAGCAGTCTATTACGACAATGGAGCGAATGCGTGGGTTTATGCTGGCGGGCATGAGAAGAATGGCTATTGGACCGTTTCAACCAAGAATCCATCCATGTTCACGGTCATGTCTGCAAAGGTCGCATTTAAAGATACTGCCAAGCACTGGGCTAATAAAGAAATTGACTCAATAGCTTCACGCTTTATAACAGAAGGTAAAACAGCTGAATTATTTGCACCGGAACAAAAATTGACACGTGCTGAATTCGCCGTCCTTCTTGTAAGAGCACTGCAAGTGCCTTTGGAAGACTATAAGGGAACATTCAAAGATGTCCCAGCTTCAAAAAAATGGGCAGCCCAACAAATTGAAGCGGCTCATCGCATGGGTATCGTAAACGGTAAGGACGACGGCTCATTCGATCCAGACGCAGATATCACACGTGAGCAAATGGCGGCCATGATGATGCGTGCTATTGACTATTCAAACCCAGAACTGACGACGAATTTGCCACAAAAAGACAAATTCAAGGATGACTTGAAAATCAGTAAATATGCGAAAGAGGCAGTAAGCAACGCAAGTAAACTGGGCTTAATCAATGGTCGATCAAACGGAACGTTCGATCCTAAAAAGCAAACGACAAGAGCGGAAACAGCGGTAGTTTTATATCGCATGCTCGACAAAATTGAATCTGTTGAAAAATAATAAATAAAGATCAAAAGGCTTCCGCACCTCTTTGGCTAATGTATCGTCAGCAAGTAAAAGGACACGTTGGGATACCATTCGTCCTCTTTTTCGCAGAAGAGGTTCTTTGCACCTTTCGCTGGTGGGCTAGGAGTAAACATCGCCAAGTAGGTAGCGATTTCGTCGCCATTATCAAGAAATAAAAAAGCGTCAATAAAATTGCAAAAAGACACCGCCAATCATTCAGAGAATTTTTGGCGGTGTCTTTTTGCATGGATTCTAATTTCTTAGACTAATACTGGTTTGACGTAGAAACAGCTTTCACTTTTCATTTTGCATATTTTTTTTAATCGAGTAGCCTCCGAGACAATATCTTCAACACAGGTAAATTCTTCATTCTCGTTTGTAACGACGGCAATCGATATAGAAACTAACGGAATCTTTTCCATTTGATACTCACGATTTGTGGTATAGATAAAATTTTCTTTTAGATGCTCATTGGTATAAAACTTTTTGATTTGCTCATCAAATGCATTGATTACTCTGTCACAGTAATCTTCATAGAAGTAATGGTTAAAGAGAACAATAAAATCGTCGCCTCCGATATGACCTAAAAAACTTTCTTTATTATCAAGGGAGTTAGTTAATAGGTCTGCAGTTAGCTGAAGAATTTCGTCTCCTTTTTTAAAGCCATAATAATCGTTATAAGCTTTGAAACGGTCTAAATCTATATATAAAAGACTAAACTCTTTTTTATGCTCCAAAACTTTGTTTAGATTTTGATTAATAATAATGTTTCCTGGCAGTCTAGTCAGGGGATTTAAATAACTAGCAAACTCAACTTGTATGTCAGAAACTTTCATTAAAAGGCTTTTAATACTCACTACAMCGACGATTATATCGTCTAATTGTATAATTACGTCATCATATATTTCTTCTTCGGATCTATCCATCGCTAACTTACTGACTTCAACAATGGAAGTGAAAAAGTTCACAATCAATGGATTATTATTGGCTAATATTTCAATAGGCTTCTTAATGTAAAGGTTATACCCATATTGTGTACCCATTTTTTGATAAAAATTAGTTCTAGTAATTAAGGCTGTAGCTGAATTTTGCTCAGTGATAACAATGCCTTGCAGACTTAAATCATTATGAAAAATTTGGTCCACCTGGTGACAAGGCGTCCCAAAAGGTACCTTAGGTATTTCTTTAGCAATATCTCCGATATAAGCAATCATATAAACCCCCATATTTAGTAATTTTGTCTTAATTTCTTATTCACTTGAACATTGTGGTAAGAGTTGTACTTAAACTAAAGAAGGTAATCAATACTTTTAATTTCAATTGGTAAAAACATAAAACATATTATCTATACTATAATAGTTCTTTTAGTTTATATAAAGGAATATATTGGGTTAATTTTTGTATAAAAACAACCCTTCACAAAATCTAATTAAAAATGATGTGAGGGGTGTTTATGTTGAATTCAAAAAAGGAAATACATGAGCATGTTTTTTCTAATCTGTACTTATTTAGAATTTCATTTAGCGCGATATAAATTTGCAGGTGTGACAATAGGTGATTGAGTTAAGGGTACTATTCCATTTTTTAATAGAGGGTTCGGTTTTCCTAATGCATAACCTTGTCCAAAATGAACGCCAAGTTTTTGAATAAACTCCAATTCTGACAATGTTTCAATGCCTTCTGCAATTACGTCGGTTTTGGRTTGCAGTGCAAACTCGACCAGAAGTTCGACTAACTGTTGTTGAGCTGGTTGAATGTTAATATTACGGATCAGCGATTTATCAATCTTGATGAATTCAGGTTTTAAATATGCAAGCGTTTTGAGACTATTATAACCTGTTCCAGCATCATCCACGGCAACTCTAAATCCTTGTAGACGATAATTCTCTATTATTTTTTCAAATCGATTATAATCAATCACAGCTTCTTTTTCCGTCATTTCTAATACAACTTGGCTAGGAGAAAGATTATATTTATCTAATAGCTCCAATGTTTTTCCACTTCGATACGCCGAATCTGTTAGTACTTGTGGTTGAATATTAAGAAAAACCAACCGATTTTTATACTCTTGTGAATGCTCTAACTGCTCCGAATATCTCTCAAGTGATAGATTGCGCAAAAAGGCTTCGACCATAAAGACGTTATCACTTTGACCCACATAATCATAAAATTTTTCTGTTGATGGAAACAAGGATGTGATCTCAGGACGATTAAGTATTTCATATCCAATGGTTTCATTTTCCACAAGAGATAAAATCGGCTGAAATACAGTTGTTATCTTTTGCTTACTAATAAGTCCCTTGAACTCTTCACTTTTTTTAAATTCTTGAATAACAAAATTATGGTTACTATGTAAATATCGTAAATATTTAAAAATCGTACTTATCTGGTTAATCTTCATTTAATCTCCCTTAACAATGCGTTCTATTTGTGTACTTTTATATAGTATAGCGATGCAATATTTCTTGAGTATTAAGGAATTGTAAAAAGTTTCTAGCTATTTAGGATTTATAGCACGTCTGTATAAGAGCGATGAATAAAATTAGTTTAAAAAGGAAATCAGGTAGTTTAAGAGAATTGATATAGTAAGGTTACATAATCGAGGTGAAAAACGTGTCCAAAATAGCTCTCTTGACAGTTACTCACGATCCTAATGGAAGAAATATTAAGCACTTGAATTAGGGGGGGACTGGCATGGAAGATTACATACTTACTCTATTAAATGAAATTCCACCAGTTGAAAAAGGTAAAAGAGTCGTTCTTGGAATAGATGGACTAAGCCGTTCTGGGAAGACAACCTTTGTAAAAAACGTTCAACACCATCTTCAAGAAAAAAACATCCCAATCTGCATTTTCCATATAGATGACTACATTGTGGAGAAAAAAAGGCGTTACGACACCGATTATGAAGAGTGGTATGAGTACTACCATTTACAATGGGATACTGAGTGGTTAAAAGAGAATTTGTTCATCAAACTAAAAACGTCTGAAGAACTAAACTTGCTAACTTATGATAATCAATCTGACACACACAATATACAAGTAGTTAGATTACCTGAAACTTGTCTAATTATCGTTGAAGGAGTATTTCTACAACGAAAAGAGTGGAGAAGTTTCTACGATTATTTAGTTTATTTGGATTGTCCGAGAGAAATAAGATTTAACCGTGAAAGTGATGTGACAAAAAGCAATATCGAGAAATTTAGAAATAGATACTGGAAAGCAGAAGAGTATTATTTGGATACAGAATCTCCAAAGAAGCAAGCAGACCTAGTATTTCAAAATTAAATGGGAATCTAGTTTTTAAAGGAATACACTTTTCACACTAAAGACCTTGAGGTGAATTTTGAGCTCAAAATAGAGCTCTTTTAATTTAATGGATGTAGAAATAGGGAGGATAATTTTGAGAGACAGAGCTTCGGTCATTCTTGTAGAAAATAATAAGGTTGGTCTGATTAAACGAATTAGGAACGGTTCAATTTACTATGTTTTTCCTGGAGGCGGAATTGAAGAAGGTGAAAATCCTGAAACAGCTGCAAAAAGAGAGGCCTTTGAGGAGTTAGGTGTAATAGTAAACGTTAGTAAGTGCATTGCAAAGGTGGACTGTAACGGTACACAATACTTTTTCTTTGCTGAAATACTCGATGGGATTTTTGGTACTGGACAAGGAGAAGAATACACTAATAATAATCGAGATAGAGGTACATATTTGCCAATATGGGTTGAAATAGAAAAATTATCATACATTGACGTTAAGCCTAAAGAAGTTGCTATCACAGTACAATCAATTTTCAACTAAACGACATTTTGGTAGGACATTCCTTTGGTGGCGTCAAAATGCGCTTATTTGTTGCTGAATTTCCAAACGAAGTTGCAGTATGGTTCCCATTAAATGGCTTGAACTAAATTTCTATTCTTGTGGTAAAATTTAGTAATTATCGATTATTTATTATGGGGAACTTTAATAAATAAGATAAAAAGTGATTTTTTTAAATAAGGAATAATAACACTCGGGGGTGTGTCAAAATGAACAAATTTGTTATTGGGTGGAGAATCTTGTTTTTAGTAATTCTAACATCACTACTTTTACTTGGAGGGATTAGTAGAAATATATTTTTCGCTGTGATACTAGGCATAATTATTTTTTCAATCATCCCTGAAGTTTATTCAAAAAAGTTAGGTGATAAGTAAATGTTAATTCCAAAAATAGTATTAGAGGGTATGTTAACAACGCGGGCTTATGAGAGGATTTGTACGAGCAAATTAAAAACAGGTATCGGAAGTATTCTCCCAGATACCTGTTATTAGTGAAGCTTAAAGCTCTTTATATTCAGTCATCGAGTCCATATGGCTCGCAATCATTGCAATCATTGTGCTGGCCTCTTCTTTAGAAAACGTAAAGATGCTTTCGTCTTTATGGAGCTCGTCATCCAGCCAATAACGGTTGACTCTTTTGAGGACGCCGTGACCCGTGTCCCCAACCAGTCCAAACTGATAGGTGATTTCTACTTCATCTTCTATATGAAATGCGGTGACTTCAGGAGATTCCCAATCAACGCCGACCTCTTCAGGATCATAATCATAATCATCATGTACAATTTCATCTACATAATACTCTTCACCGTCTTCATCTTCATCTGTTACATAAGTTTCTTCCAATACATAATCATCTTCATCATCTATTTCATCCACATAAAACGCTTCACTATCTCCGTTCATAAAAGAATGGAAGCTTTCGTGAACGGCGTCAATAACATCTTCAATATCTGGCAAAATAATCCGAGCTTGCATTTCATATTCGAAATCAAATGTTTCAATGTAAAATTCTTCGTTATGTGGATCAAAGAGGAGGGTACAGAAAAACTCCCTGTCATCATCTTCAGTCTCGACGAAAAATTCAATTCTCGGATGTTTGGCACTTTGATCAATCGTCATTTGACCGACTTTATCGTATTCATCGCAAAGCGAATTCAGATGATCTTGCAGCTCTGCAGTTACTCGGTTAAACCATTCCATCGACATGCTATACTCGCCCCTTTAATTATATTCTTCATTCAATTTTTTATCTTTTCCCATTTCATGAATTTGTTGCATTCCATTTATATCCTTTTTTTAATTAAATAATTTATTAAGAATAAAGGTTGGAAAACAGGGGAATTTAGAATGATAGATATAGAAAGTTGAATTTCAGGAATAGATATCAGAGGAAATTTAAACTCAACTGAAAAAGGAGTGTTTCAATGAATTCCCTAGAGCAATCCATTAAAAAATATGCTATTCCTTTTGAAACACAAGATGATCTTACACCTATTATAGAAGCAATCGGCGAAGCGAAAATCGTTCTATTGGGAGAAGCAAGCCATGGTACGTCAGAGTTTTATTCGATGCGTGCTGAACTGTCAAAAAGGTTGATTGAGGAAAAAGGATTCACTCTTATTGCTGTTGAAGGTGATTGGCCATCCAGCCAACAAGTTAATCGTTATATTAAAGGGTACTTAGATGAAAAAGAAGATGTAAAAGATGTGTTAAAGGCGTTCAACCGTTGGCCAACATGGATGTGGGCTAATGAGGAAATTGCTGACTTTATCACATGGCTCAAGGAACACAATGCCAAAATTGGAGGTAGTCAAAACGTAGGTTTTTACGGAATTGATGTCTACAGTTTGTGGGAATCATTGGACGAAGTAATCACTTATTTAAGCAAGACGGATCCGGAAAGTGAGGATCTGGAGCTGGCCAGGAAAGCGTTCACATGCTTTGAACCTTTTAATCGACATCCTGAAACGTATGCCATGACTTCGATAAATATATCGGAAGCATGTATCGACGAAGTGACCAAGCTACTAAAGTCTATACGCGTTCATGAAGATAACTATAATGATGTACAGGAAGYCGATTTGAACTTGAAAATCAATGCAATGGTTGCACAAAACGCTGAAGAATATTACCGGGCTATGGTCCGTAGTGATGACATCTCCTGGAATGTCCGTGATGAGCATATGGTTGAAGTGATAAACGAAGTCATGGACTATCATGGAAACAATGCAAAAATCATCATTTGGGAACACAATACCCATATCGGGGATGCTTCCGCAACGGATATGGAAGCGGCTGGCATGGTGAACGTTGGCCAAATTCTCCGCCTGCAGAACAGAAAAGAAAATGTCTTCGCTGTCGGGTTTGGCACATATAAGGGAACAGTGATCGCAGCTGACCAGTGGGCAAACCCATATGAATTGATAGTCGTGCCACCAGCTATGAAAAAATCATGGGAATACGCTATGCATGTAGCCGGTGAATTTAATAAGTTATTAATTTTCGATGATGACAATCGCCACCTGTTTGATGAATGGATTGGTCATCGGGCAATTGGCGTGGTTTATAATCCTGAGTTCGAAGCTTACGGGAATTATGTACCTTCAAAAATGGGAAGTCGCTACGACGCTTTCATTTACCTGGACGAAACCAAAGCCCTTACTCCAATTGAGCATGACAACCCATAATCACTCACTAATTGCACCGCATTTGCGGTGTTTTTTTGTTTTCGTTATTTAATTCAACAATGAAATGATGGTAAAATGTAACAATAATTAATGCTTGTAGAAGGATGAAACTAAAGGAAAAGGACTGGTGGACGAATGATTATCATGATAAATGGAGCATTTGGAGTGGGAAAGACCACTGTTTCCAATGAACTACAGAAAGAAATAGAAAATAGTATGATTTTTGATCCGGAAGAAATAGGTACTTTGTTAGGCAAAATTCTCCCAGTAGATGTTATGGCTCTTGAAGCAAAAACAGGAGATTTTCAGGATTTGGAGCTTTGGAAACAATTAACCGTTACCGTAGCTGAGCACTTAATCGTACAGTATAAAGTGAACTTAATTGTTCCAATGACTATTCGGAAAGTAGAATATTTTAATTACATATTTGATGGATTTAAGAAGATAGATGAACAAACAACCCATTTTTGTTTAACAGCAAATCAGGAAACTATTTTCGATAGACTTAGGGAACGTGGGGAGGAAGAAGGGAATTGGTGTTTCCAACAAACATCGAAATGCCTGAAAGCATATAAAGAACATGATTTTGGGGATTACATCAACACGGAGAACGTCCAAATACATACGATTGTTCAAACCCTAAAGGAAAAACTAAAAATAGTAGAAGCTGTTAAATAGATGAAGACTTTTGTGTTACATGGGACATGTGACGGAAACTGATTTTGACGGAGGAATGACGATGGATGATTCAACCCATAAAATCTTAGAACTAACCAAACCAGAACAATTCGAACGTGCATTTCTATTAATGAAACAGTTAAGATTGGATTTGACGATGGAGTCTTTTCAGGAATTGCTCGGACAAATGACAAAAGACGGATATCGACTTTTTGCCTTATTTGCTCAAAATCAAATCGTAGCTTTGGCAGGCGTAAGCTTGAGAACGAATTTTTATAGCGGCCGCCACGTTTATATTTATGATTTAGTTACTKACGTCTCTAAACGTTCGCTTGGATATGGAGAGACATTGTTGGAGTTCATACATGAGTGGGCTAAAGAAAATGGTGCCGAATATGTAGCACTGGAATCGGGAATCCAAAGAACCGATGCTCATAGGTTCAATGAAGACAGAATGGATTATGATAAATGGTGTTTTTCGTTCAGAAAAAAATTGTAAACGATGATGAAATGAGCTCTTTGAAGGAGTTGAAGGTTTTTTTCATTCATGATGGAAACTGAAATTACTCACCACGATTCTTGAGATTTCCTGATAGTGTGCTAGTATGTAAGTAATTAAAATAGTTGCGGGGGGACGCATTGGCGTTGAGAAGGTTAAAACCTGACCCTTTGAACCTGTTCGTTAAGACGAACGTAGGGAGCAAAGTACATAGCGGTTTAACGCTTTTGTTTTGTACTGTAGCTCTCCATTATGGAGGGCTTTTTTGTTTCTAATTCAATATTTTAATTGCGGGGGGACTTTTTAGTTGAGAAGGTTAAAACCTGACCCTTGGAACCTGACAGTTAACACTGACGTAGGGAGCAATGTTTCATCAGAAACGCTCTTTTGTCATACGCAAAAGGGCGTTTTTTGCACTTGCGTCCATCCAAAGAAGGAGGACTAGTAATGACATTTTGTGAAGAAGTACGAAAAGAAACGGATCTTTATTGGCAAGGCAGTTTTGATCACCCCTTTGTAATGGGACTGGTGGACGGGACATTGCCACTTGAGAAATTTGCGTATTACATGATGCAGGACGCCTATTATTTAAAGCACTACACAAAGGTGCTGGCGATTGCCGCTACGAAGGCAGAAACGAATGAAGACATAGCATTCTTTTTAGAATCTGCCCGCTACATCAATGAAGCCGAGCTTGAGTTGCACCGAACTGTTTTCAAAGAGCTCGGTATTACGGAGGAAATGGAAGCACACTTTGAACCTGCTCCGGCTGCCTACAACTACGTATCGCATATGTACAATGCAGCTCATAACGGGGATGTGGCAGAAGCGTTTGCCGCCATGTTCCCTTGTCCATGGCTCTATCAGGAAATCGGGGAGAAGTATAAAGACGCTAAACCAGGTGTCAAAGTTTATGAAGATTGGATTGCCGTGTATAGTGCACCAGGTTACAAAGAAAAAATCGAGCATCAAATGCAAATGATGAATCGATATGCAGAGGCAAATCCGAATAAGAGAAATGTGCTGAAAAGTCATTTTGCTAAGAGCTGCTATTACGAGTGGAAATTCTGGGAAATGCCTTGGACACTTGAGAACTGGGAAAACGAGGTGAAAGTCTATGCCTATTGAACAAATACGTAAAAAAAAGCCTCTCGTTCACTGCATGACAAACTATGTCGTGGCGAACTTTACCGCGAATGGGTTGCTAGCAATCGGTGCGTCACCGGTCATGGCGGATGAAATATCAGAAGTAGAAGAAATGGTTTTCATTTCCTCGGCTCTATTAATTAATATCGGCACAATCAATACACGAACGCAAGAAGCGATGCTTCTAGCTGGTAAAAAAGCGAATGAACTTGGTACACCCGTTGTTTTGGATCCAGTAGGCGTAGGAGCTACATCATTTCGCAAAAGGGTAGTTAAGGAGTTGCTGGAACAAGTTCGGTTTAATTTAATAAGATGTAATGCAGGTGAACTGGCTGCAATCGCTGGTGTTTCGTGGCAGTCAAAAGGAGTGGACAGTGGAGAAGGCGACATGGACATCGCGGACGTTGCCAAGCAAGTAGCGAAGGATTGGAATTGTATAGTAGCTGTGACTGGCGCTTCGGATTATATTACCGATGGAAACAAAGAATTTTGGATAACTGGCGGGCATGAACGAATGACAGAGGTAACCGGTACTGGGTGTTTGTTGAGTGCAATTTGCACGGCGGCTTTAAGTTTGGATGGAGAGGCCCTCCTCAACTTACTCGATCTCCTGCAAGCTTATAAACAAATATCCGAGCAAGCATCGTCTCAGGCACAACTTCCTGGCTCTTTCCAGACTGAAGTACTAAATGCTTTGCATCTCTTTTCCAAAGGTGATGGAAAATGAACATTGTCATGACGATAGCAGGCTCGGATAGTGGGGGCGGAGCCGGTATACAAGCCGATTTGAAAACATTTCAGGAACTTGGCGTATTTGGTACGTCCGCGATTACAGCACTGACTGCTCAAAATACGCTGGGTGTAGAAGGGATCTTTCCAACATCACCCGATTTCGTGGCACAACAAATAGATGTTGTCTTTAAGGATATGCCCATCCAAGCAGTCAAAACAGGCATGCTCTTTTCAACAGAAATCATTGAAGAAGTAGCAAATAATTTGCGAGAAAAAAATGTACAGCTTGTCGTTGATCCTGTGATGATTGCCAAAGGAGGCGCAAACCTTTTGCAGAATCAAGCCGTGGAAACTTTACGGACCAACCTATTGCCTCTTGCAACAGTATTAACCCCAAATATTCCAGAAGCCGAGGTGCTGGCTGGTTTGGAAATCCAATCGGAGTCAGATATGCACAAAGCAGCCAAGGCGATTTTAGGAATGGGTGTCAATTGCGTGGTCATGAAGGGCGGTCATCTAGAAGAACGAGATACGGCAACTGATACAGTCTTTATGGCCGATGGGACTAGCTTTAAAATGGTTACCCCTCGTATCAACACCAAGCATACACATGGAACGGGCTGTACGTTTTCTGCCGCATTAACTGCATTTTTGGGACAAGGAATTCCTTTGAAGGAAGCTTTGATTGAAGCGAAAAAATTTGTCCAGCTGGCTCTCGAGAATCCTCTTGGTATCGGCCATGGACATGGACCGACCAACCATTTCGCTTATAAGCAATTAAAAGCAATTTGTGAGGTGACCATCATTGAACCGTAAAGATTTGGCAGTATACCTCATAATGGGTACACCCAATTGTGTTGAAGATCCCTTGGTTGTTTTAAAGGATGCGTTGGAGGCTGGCGTAACAATGTTTCAGTTGAGAGAAAAAGGTGATGGGGCATTGAAAGGGGATGAACTGGAAGAGTTTGCACGGCAATGTCAGGAAATATGCAAATCTTACAAGGTACCATTCATTATCAATGACGATGTGGAATTAGCGATAAAATTGCATGCAGATGGGGTGCATGTAGGGCAGGATGACATCGCCCTTACGGATATAAGAGAAAAGTTCACAGGACAAATCGTAGGAGTTTCCGTGCATACCCAACAAGAGCTCGAAGGTGCCATCAAAGGTGGCGCGGATTATGTTGGGATTGGTCCGATATATGAAACAAGGTCGAAATCTGATGCAATGGCTCCTGCAGGTCTCACTTTCTTGCGACAAGCCCGAAGTTTACATCTCGATTACCCAATCGTCGCTATTGGAGGAATCACAGCTGAAAATGCACACGAACCGCTACAGGCTGGTGCCGACGGTGTGGCGATCATTTCAGCGATTTGTCAATGTCAGGACCGTCATGCAACAGTTTCCTCGATATTAAGTAAAGATGGAATTAGGAGATAATTGGTTAGTTGCCCCAATAACGGGGAAAGTTGCCCCAATAACACCAAAAGTTGCCCCAATAGCTCGAAAAGTTGCCCCAATACATCAAATGAAGACATGAATGAAGCCTTCCCAACCTAGCGGGGAAGGCTTTTCACTTCTTTTAATACGCTTTTGCTCAACAAAGTCATTGTCGAATTAAGTTCTAATTTGCGTTCTTTCTTATTACAGTGTAAGACAACGACTTGAAAAAAGGAGCGTAAGCATGTTAATAGATGGAGTGTTTTCTGGAGGAGGCTTGAAAAATTTTGCATTAGTCGGTGCATATCARGTATTGGAGGAAAAGGGATATCGCTTCCAACGAGTAGCGGGAACAAGTGCAGGGGCTATTCTTGCCTGCTTTATTGCTGCTGGATACACTGGTAAGGAAATAGAAGAGATGCTGGATGATTTAGATTTCAAAACCCTACTCGATACACGAAAATCAATCGTTCCATTACCAATTATGAAATGGATTTTCCTGTATTGGCACATGGGACTGTACCAAGGCAATGCACTGGAAAACTGGTTCATGGAAAAATTGGCGGCAAAAGGGGTATATTCTTTTGGTGATTTACCGGATGGTACATTGAAGCTCGTGGCTTCTGGTTTGACGAATGGCAAAATAATTGTTTTTCCAGATGACTTGGCAAGTTATGGGCTATCAGCAGATACCTTCCCCATTGCCCGTGCTTTACGTATGAGTTGTGGCATCCCTTTTTTCTTTGAACCAGCCACTTTGAAAGTCAAGAATGGGGAGACAATTGTTGTTGACGGAGGTGTATTGAGTAACTTTCCTTTGTGGTTATTTGATGATAAAGATGGAAATAGGGAACGACCCGTTCTTGGTTTGAAAATCAGTCGTGGCCACCACGAATCGAAAGGAAATAAAATCAACAATGGACTCAATTTATTCGAAGCGCTTTTTTCAACGATGCAAAATGCACATGATGAAAGGTACATTTCCAGGAAACATGAGAAAGATATTATCTTCATACCAGTAGATGATGTTAACACTACAGATTTTGATCTTAGTAAAGAAAAGAGAGAGGCTCTGATTGAAAGAGGACGGAGTCGAACCGAGCAATTTCTGAAATCTTGGACACCGCCAATTCATGGAAGAAGCTATCAAACTTCAAATCGTTCTAATTAATATCCGTGAGTTTCGATTAAAGACCTGCTTTCAAAATAGTTGAAAAACCTTCCTTTTATTCTTTGAATGAATGGGGGTTTTTCTTGCTTAAAAAATTGCAGTTTTCAAGAAGAAGAGTTATTAAACAATTCAATTAGTTGATTTTAATAATGCATCGTATTATAGTAGTTGATGGGTCAATTGTTGACCCGTCAAACATTAAAGGGGTGGTTTTATGTCCAACTCATGTTCAGATGAAGGAAAAATTGTCTATCGATTATATGAGATAAATAAGCAAACAAGCCCGAAGTTTGAGCGCTGTACAGGCATCAGTCAATCCCGATTGGATTTGTTGAACAAGTTGTTTGAAGTGGATGAAATCAGTCAGACGGAGCTTCAAAAAGAAGTGAATATAGATCATGCAGCTGTAACGAGGCACTTAAAGCAATTGGAAGAAAAGAGAATGGTCACACGACGTAAGAATCCCGCAGATAATCGATTTACGTTTGTTCGTCTGACGGATGAAGGTCGTGAAGGAATTGTTACTTACCAAGAAGAGAAACAGCAATTCATTTCGAAGGTTTTAACTGGATTCAATGCAGAGGAACGCTCTTTACTTTTGGACATGCTGACACGGATACAAGACAACGTCAAAAACATTAATCCAAATGAGTAGTCGCAATACGACAAACTAGTATAAATATAAAGGAGAATGAAAAATGAACCATACACTTATAAATGACTTTAATGAAATCGTAACAGGACGTCGTTCCATCCGGAATTATGATCCAACTGTGAAAATAACAAGACTGGAAATGACTGAAATACTAACAACTGCCACGCTTGCCCCTTCATCCGTTAATCTCCAACCTTGGCGTTTTGTTGTCATCGATAGCCCAGAAGGTAAAGCGACATTGGCTCCCCTGGCCAAATTCAATCAAAACCAAGTAGCAACATCTGCCGCAATGATTGCCGTATTTGCAGATATGAACAGCATCGATTATGCTGACGACATTTACGGTAAAGCAGTGGAACAAGGTCTAATGCCAGCTGAAGTCAGAGATGCACAGCTACCAGCTATCAAAGGATTGGTTTCAACCATGTCACCGGAACAATTGAAGGAAATGAACTTAATTGATGCTGGTTTAGTATCCATGCAACTGATGCTCGCAGCAAGAGCTCACGGTTATGACACGAATCCAATAGGTGGTTATGAAAAGGACCAAATTGCTGAAGCTTTTGGTATGGACAAAGAGCGTTACTATCCCGTTATGCTAATTTCGATTGGAAAAGCGATAGATAAAGGGTATCAGTCTGTCCGTCTACCTGTGGATGCCATCACTGAATGGAAATAAAGCTAACAGTCAAGTAACAGAAAAGAGGAACTGAATCGATGTTTATTATTCATGCTGAATTTCAAGTGCAAGTAGAAAAAGAACAAGCATTTTTGGAAGAAATTCATCCACTAATCACAGCCTCTAGAGCTGAAAGTGGAAATGTTTCGTACGACTTAATGAAAGATATAGAGAAAGAAAACTTATACACGATGGTCGAAGTATGGCAAGATATGAACGCTGTCGAAAGTCACAACAAAAGTGATCACTTCACTTCCTTTTCAAGTAGAGCTGCAGAATATCTAGCCGGACCTTTGAATGTGAAAATCTACGAAGGTAATGAAAGAATCAAATAATAAGATGGCAAAAAGACACTTCCAGTAATATAGATTGGAGGTGTCTTTTTGTGTTTGTAACTATACTTGCATAATGAATGACGAACGAATTATGAACAAGGTTAATTGATGCTAGGATGCAGAGGGACAAATTCATTTATGAAATAACTTGAAATTTAGATTTAGGCAACAACACTTCCACGCTAGTTCCTTTATCGACTTCACTTGATATATTAATAGTTCCTTTATGAGATTCAATAATGCTAAAACTAACAGTCATTCCTAAGCCAATACCTTTTTCTTTTACGCTATAGAATGGCTCACCAATGTGTTTCAAACGGCTTTCCTCAATCCCACACCCATCATCTTCAAATTTAATCGCAAAATAGTTTTCATCTTTTTCGAATATAGAGATATTGACTTCACCTTGAGTGGATATAGATTCTATAGCATTTTTTAGAATATTGATAAACACCTGTTTTAATTTACTATCATTACAATATGTATCAAAGTTTTCTAATTCATTTAAATTCAGTTGAATATTTTGAAGCGATGCTTCTGTCGATAACAATTGAATGACTTCTTTAACAATTGTATTTATGTTTTTGTTGGAAAAAATGACTTCCGATGGTCTTGAAACAATCAATAGTTCGTTAACGATGGTATTAATTCGGTCTATTTCATCAATCAACATCTCGGTATGAGGCTCAAGATTAATGGCCTTATCTTTCCCCATTTGCAAAAAACCTTTAATAGTGGTCAAAGGGTTACGTATTTCGTGAGCAATGCCTGCAGCCAGTTCACCAATAACAGACATTTTTTCTGACTGTCTCAACATACTTTCCGTTTCTTTTAATGCGGTAATATCTCTCCCGATTACGACCAGCCCTTTTCTCGAACCRTCAGGATTGAAAATGGGCACTTTGAATGCATCGAACGTTTTGCTTGAGCCATCTCTTAATTGAATGGTTTCTTCACAGCGAGTGACTTTCCCAGCCCTCCAAGCTTCCTCGTCGGTATCAATACAATAAATCAAAGCATCATGATAATAATCAGTGTACTTGGCCATCTCTCTATCGTCCTTGCCACTGTAATCGATGCCTTCTAGTTCGAATAATTGAGCACCAAATTTATTGATTTGAAGCCATTTACCTTCACCATCTTTAAATGAAACACAGTCTGGCATGGTATCTATTAGCAGTGTGAGCTTCTCTTTTTCTTCTTCAATTAGTTTTGAATCTCTTAAATTTTTAATATAAAAATACAAAAGAATGGCGGTAAAGAAAACAAATAACAGACTTTTGAATGTCTGAAGGAGAAGGACTTTATCAAAAATGGTGTTAGGATCATATAATAAATAATCTGTCCCTATAACCCAGACTGGACCTATAATCAAATAGACAAACGGAATTATTCGGTAAAAATCGGTGCTTTTTTTCATTGTTGTACCCCTTAAATATTGGAAAGTATAATGCTATTTAGTTATATTGTCACATACAAATGAAATTTCAGCAATTTAACATTACGTTTACTGCACGCTGGGCCTCACAATTTATAGTTTTTCCAGTAGAGATTGGCCTTCGTACTTATCGTAAAGCAGTTCGTCAAAAGAGGGAATATGAATATGAWTAGAGAAGATAAACCTTACACAATAACTTCATAAATACGTACAAGAAGGTGCATTAATGCAGCAGAAGATTAAAATAGCAAAATGGTTACTGGAAGTTGATACTTTGTGCTGGATTACATCACTCTACCTATTGTTCAATTAGATTTTGTTGCTTTAATGCCATGGAGTCACGGGAAAAATAGATTAAAGTAGGTGCGAACATGATTAAATTCCACGGAACACCAACGTTGGAAACCGAACGATTGATTCTTAGAAGACTGGTTATTGAAGATGCACAAAGCTTCTTTACCCATTGGATGTCTGATGAACGGGTTACGGACAATCTCATAAAAGGAGCACATAAATCAATCAAGGAGTCAGTTGAAAGGGTAACGAATATTGTCAATGAATATGAGGAACAAGAATTTTGTTATTGGGGCATTGAATTAAAAGCAACTGGTGATCTTATCGGAGCAATCGATTTTTATCATTTCGACCTCGGCACGGAAAATTGCGAAGTAGGATTTACACTCGGTTACGACTGGTGGAATCAAGGATATGGAACAGAAGCGTTGAAAGCCGTTATGGAATTTGGCTTCAGGCATATGAATATTCATAAGATATCTGCAGCACATAACAGTGATAATCCTGCATCCGGAAAAATCATGCAAAAAGTTGGAATGAAACAAGAAGGGTTGATACGGCATATGATTCGTAACGCTAAAAATCAATACAAAGACTGTGCAATCTACGGGATTCTCCAGGAAGAGTACTTACTACAAGTAAAGATGGGGTGATTAATAGGAAATATCATCGATTGATTGGAGCGTAATAACTTTGAATATAGTTAGTCTGGAAAGAGCAACAATCCCCGATGCAGAAGCTATTTTTAATATGCAAGTCAAAGCATTCATGCCGCTTATGGAAAAGTATAAGGATTACGATATAAACCCAGCGAACGAAACAATAGACCGAGTTGTTTCGAGGATCACTAATCCTCAAGGCATATTTTATAAAATTTTGTTGGACACAAAGCTTGTCGGTGGAATCCGTATCTTTTGGAAAGAAGATGTTCATTTTTGGATTAGCCCCATGTTTATCAGTCCAACTCATCAAGGGCAAGGTATAGCAAAAAAAGCGATATTGTTAGTAGAAGAAAGCTTTCCTCAAGCCAACAGTTGGGAACTAGCAACAATCCTGGAGGAAGAACGTAACTGCCATTTGTATGAAAAAATGGGGTATATACAGACGGGGGAAAAACGGCGTATTAATGAAAATACCACACTGGTTTTTTATAAAAAGTCTGTGTGAAGATAATCGCCAAAAACAAATGAGAGTTTATTTATCTTTAAATTTCATGCCAAGCCTAAATTTGGTCATCATATGACAACAAGTTAACAATTCGATGACATGAAGGGGTATTGGTTTAACTATCAGGGATTCTCCGTTAAGATGCAGACTATGCTTTAGTTATAAAGCGTAGCTTTGAATCGAAAGGGGTTTACATGAGAATGAATATTAAAAAAATTATATTACCGTTCGCAGCAGGTGTATTGGCATTGAGTTTAACTGCTTGCAACGGAGAAGATAAAGCAACAAAAGAAGAAAAGCCACAAGAAGAAACGAAGCAAGAAGCAACAAAAGCACCATCTGAACAAGACCAAGCAGCTGCAGCTAAAGAAATGCAGGCAAAGCTTGCTAAGCAAGAAGTAGACGAGAGCAAAGTTGTCGCGGTAGTCAATGAAGAAGAATTAAAAGGTGAGCAATATAATGCAGCATTGGCTTCCGTTCAAGGGCAAATGCAACAGACAGGTCAAGATCCTAGTAGCAAAGAAGCGGCAAAACAGGTAAAAGAACAAGTACTTAATACGCTTGTTGGACAAACGTTGATTTTGCAAAAAGCGAAAGAAGCAAAAATTACTGCTACAGATAAAGAGATTGATGAACAATATAAATCTTTTGTAGAGCAATACGGTGGAGAAGAAGCAATGAATAAAGCGTTGAAAGCACAAAGCATGGATACTAAAATGCTGAAAGACCAAATTGCTGAATCCATTCTGTTTGAAAAATATCAAGATAAAGTAGTACCTGCCAAAGAAGTATCAGAAAAAGAAATTAAAGCCTATTACGATCAAGCTGCTTCTCAAGCAAAATCAGCTGGACAAGATCTTCCTCCACTTGAAGAAGCAAAAGAAGAAATTAAAGGGATTCTTAAACAACAACAGCAACAAGAACTATTGGCTAAACATGTTGAAGAATTAAAAGCTGACGCTGAAATTGAATTGAAAATCTAATGTATAATTTGCATGGCTCCCATTAATCTGATTAATAGGGAGGCTTTTGCATGGGTATACTAATCTCTATTAACCAAACTAATTATCAGGAGCTATATGTCATGAAAGAATTCAAAATCACTTATTTTTTTGATGAAAACCATTACATCCGACGATTTATCCATGTTGAATCCATGGAAATTGCAGAAGAGCTGATACAAAGTGAAAGAGATCAAACCATTTCATTTCGTGATAGCAGAGATATATACCATGAGTTGAATACACGAAATGTTCGAGTCATTCAACTTTCGGAATATCACCGGGTTGATAAAAGCACAAAAAGAGAGGGGCGATGACCATGTCACCGTCCCTCTCTTTATTATGACTACGAATACACCTTAATCAGCAGAAAGTTCACTTTCAGTTACCCATTTATGATTCTTCACTTCTTCACCATCAGTCGAAGTGTAATCTACCATATACACAGTTGTTTCCTCAGCTGAGTCGATAACTGCAGTTACGCCTTTCATCCCTTTCGTATGATCTCCCTCGACAATTACTTCATCGCCTTCTGCATATGGTTCAGTAGCAGCGTCTTTTATTTCCTCATGAATGATCCATTTATGGTCTTCTACTTTTTCTCCACCAGTCGTTGGTGTATAAGAAATGGTATATACTGTCGTATCGTAAGCTCCAACGATTGTAGCTTCGGCATCTTTCATGCCTTTCATATGATCTGTTGTAATGGTTGCTACACTACCAACTTTAAAAGTTGGATTTGTTGCGTCTTTTAACCCTTTAGGAATTTCACCAGAGCTGGAATGTGAACCACCATGATCCATCTCACTATGGTCGGATTCCTTGCTCGTTTCATTTCCACAACCGCTCAGTGCCACTAGTAGTGCAAAACTCAATAAGTACCGTTTCTTTTTCAATGGTATATACTCCTTTATCATTTTGATTTCTTAAATGCAGTATACCCTAATGGGGTATATATTAAAAGTGAAAAGTCTGTCAGGTAGACAGAATAGGATTCTAGGTAGACAGTTCWGCATTCCAGGTAGACAGAATGGGGTTCCAGGTAGACAGTTCTGCATTCCAGGTTGCACAAAATTCCGTTCGGCTGAAAATCGTCTCGCTAGCTGAAACTTTCGACGCCGATAATGTCCCACTCTATGAAGAAAATCCTTGAATACGTTGATTACGTATCCAAGGGTTGCTCTTATGTTTAGGGTGCTGCCACAGGTGGTGAGGGAATCAGCCAAACGTTCTCTTTGTTAACACGTAACAATTTGGCACCATGTGTTAAATACTACAAAACATATGTTTCTGTCGAAGAGAAGAATAAAGAAAACAGTTAAAATCAAATAACACTTTAACGAAAAGGGCTACCAAATCGGTAGCCCTTTTTACTTCCATGGATGATCTTTTATTCTAAAGTTCGGGTCTTACCCACAACTTGGAAAAATCAACGTATCCAAAATGCTTGATATTGACGTTCATTAGATTGGTAGAGAAGGGGATTTGACGTTTTTCATAATATAAAGGAATCATTAGCGAAGCTTCCAAAAGAGCTCTTTCCATTCTCAAGTTCAAGGAAGTCCATTTTTCAAAAGGGGTATGCACATATTCCTTTAAATACATGCTGGCCGTTTCATCGGCCTCAATCATTTTTGCCAATGGGGAGTACCCATTTTTAAGAAAATAGTAAAAGGACAAATCTTGATTCAATTCGAATACTTCACCGTGAATGAACAGATCGGCTTCCTGGTTCCTAGCACTGTTTTGAACTGTCTCGGCAAAGGAAAGCCAAGTGATTTCCACAGGGATGCCTTCTTTTTCGAATACTTCCTTCAGCCACATAGTGGTTTTTTCCGTATAGTTCACTCCTCTTAAAATCAATGGTTCTGAAAAATGGGGGCGTTGCATCACTGGTACTTTGTATTGCTGATCATGACCTATGAGGCAACTCTTATCGTTGGCCCAAGCACGTGAATGTACGAGTGGAATTTCATGGCGATGCTTCGCTATTACATAATGTAGATAGTCTCGGACTTCCTTGCGCTGAATCTGTGAATCGCGAAACGCATTCATGATTACGACTCCGAAACCTGAGCTACTTTCCACTTGGAAAGTAGCATCTCCTAGCTCTTGAGTTGCAGAACGGTAGACGGWATCGAAGTCTTTTGGTACCTGCACAAATTCCACTGCATCCAATAAAGGTCTTTCCAAAAAATAATCCTTGAAAGCACAGATCGTGGTTTTTAAGTCATTGTTTTCTTCTAAATAAAATGCTCCAGTGCCAAGTAACTGTCCTTTAGTGTCCTTGTAAATGCTTGCAGTTAACGTACCCAAAAGTTGGAGGCAATAGCTGCAACCGTTTGGGAATTCAATATCAATTACTAGTGGTGCCACGATTTCAATGTGCTGAATGGGCTCCCATAAATCCCGAAAATGCTTATGACTCCTCAATTTTTCCAGACAGACCTTCACATCTTCCGCGGTCAGTATAGATGCATCATGGAACTTAATATCTTTTCTCAAATAGAGTCGGAGTTTCGTTGGGGTTACATCCCAACTGTGGGCAAGTTCAGGTGAAACCATACCCTTTTCGTCAATGGCCACTAATCGATTGAATAGATTCGCCACCAAGCTGGCGCTATTTACTTCTGCCGCTTCCAGTGGATGCATCGTCAGGAAGGTGTATCTTCTTGGAATGATGAGCTTGTCCATGTAGTTTGTGCTTTGGTTGTAGCCGAATTTGGAATGGAACTTATTCATCAAACGCATTTTGCTGTCGCTTGACCACTCGTAGAGTAAATATTTCCCGATCGTTTCGACTGGTTCTTCATCAATCATTTTCATGACCAAGTCTTCATAAACTTCTTCCACATTTTTTTGCCATTGAATCTTCGATGCTTTGCCTCTCCCAAGTCCTGAAGTAAAGATGAGCCAGCCTTCTTTTGTCCATTTCTGCAAGTATCTTGCCGTTTGTTTCCTACTCAGACCGAGGAGCTCCGTTAGTTCATCCAGCCTGATGCTCCCTGATGAAACCGAACGCCATACGGTCAATAAATGTCTATCCATCATGTTCTCCTTTTTTATAAAAGTGGACATAATTATTTATTTTGTCCATTTTTAATGTCAATAGTCTAGTTTAATATACATAAGTAATAGGAGGGTTTCAACATGGCCTTTAAAGACTATCCACAAAATATAAAAGTTCGGTTGATTACATCGTTTTTCAACCGTGCGGTATCATCAGCGGTCATGCCTTTCATGGCATTATTTTTTGCACAGGAAATGAGCAAGGTATGGGCAGGTGTGTTTCTGGTATTCACAGTCATCGTCAGTTTTTTCACTAATTTGATCGGGGGCTATATTTCGGATCGATTCCCACGCAAAAGGGTGTTGCTCCTCACATCTTCCTTGAGTGCGTTGCTGTTTCTATTCATGACCTTGAGTCTATTACCTGAAGACAACATGATTTGGTTATTTGCGATTGCCTATGCAACATTCGTAGTGACAAGCAGCCTAGGGCGACCTGCCATGCATGCGATCATCATCGATTCGACCACGCCTGAAAATCGAAAAGAAGTCTATGCCATTGAATACTGGCTCGTAAATCTATCAATGGCAATCGGTGCGGCACTTGGAGGATTGCTTTACGTCAACCATCAAATTGAACTGTTTGCCATGTTGACGGTCACATCGGCCAGTCTACCGATTGCTTATCATATATGGCTACGGGATGAGTCCACAAGTAGATTGGAAAAACAGCATCAAAATGTATTACTGGATGTAATTCAAAATTATAAAATTGCTTTTCAAGATATACCGTTTGTCAAAGTTGTCGTAGGCTCGATGTTTATTTTTGCCGCTGAGTTTTCACTTAACAGTTACATCGGCGTTCGTCTCGCAGAAACGTTCGAGACAGTACAAATAGGGGAGTTCCAAGTGGGGGGAGTAAGGATGCTGAGTTACCTCAATATCCAAAATATGCTTCTCGTTGTGTGTTTTACGTTTGTCATCAATAAACTCACTGATAGGTTCAATAAGAAAAATGTCTTACTGTTTGGACTTCTGCTATATGGAATCGGTTATGTAACGGTCACGTCTGCCAACACGTGGTACATTCTAGTTCTCTTTAATATCATTGCAACACTGGGAGAACTGATATATTCACCGATTCGAAATACGGAAGAGGCAAATATGATGCCAGCCAATAAGAGGGGATCTTATTCTGCCTTTTCGAACCTATCATTCAGCGGTGCAGACTTGGTTGCTCGCTCCACGATTATCATGGGTGCATACCTGGTCCCGACCATGATGTCCGTTTACATTGGAATGATTCTGATGGCTGGTATCGTCTTGTTATATGCAGGTTTATTTATGAGCAAAAATGTTTCAAATGAAGGAATAATAAATGCAACTGTTTGAAGGAAAAAGACCATCCAATAGATGGTCTTTTTTCGTGCAAAGCGAATGATTTTAAAGTTGAAGCTGTGCATTTGTTATAATTGTACCGTGCAATATTTTACGAAACGCTAAAAATCCGATAGTATAAGTAATAATTTAACATTTCAAAAATATCGAAAAGTATTTATTTAAAGGAGTACACTCAAGATGTCAACACTCGCAATATCCAACTACTTGAAAAATCATGCACATCAAATAACGGAAGAATGGTTGAATGAGAGAGTAAAAGAGCCGGGTTCATTTTATTCTAATCAAGCTTCACCAGATGTGGAGAAACTCTTGAGAAAGCAGCATCAACATACCATTCAGTTATTGATATCAAGCTTTGATCAAAATGATTTCGATTTTCTGGAAAGACTTGATGAATGGGCTCAAACTGTAGCAAAGTCGCGAGTGGAACATCGAATAGCCATTCATGAAGTTATTAAATTTCTTGGAAAAACGAGAACGCTCTTTTGGGAATATATGAAACAATATATCGACCAAACGAATGAAGATGTTTGCAAACATCAAGTATCGGAATGGAGTGAAATGCTGAATTCGGGATTTGAACTAATGATTGTCAAGTTCTCTGAGTATTACCATGAATTCAACGAGAAACGATTGTCCGAGCATCAAGCCTTGATAAAACTACTGGAAATACCGCTCATCAAGATTTGTGATAAAATTTCTGTTCTTCCGGTAATCGGTGTGATTAATTCGGAACGTGGGTTGTCCTTACTTAATGATATCCCGATGAAGTGTAGTGAAAACATGGTAGAAAGTTTAATTATCGATCTTTCTGGTGTGATTGAAATTGAAGAAGTCGTTGCATTCCAGCTGACTCAACTTGTTCAAGTTTTGAACTTGATGGGGATTGAAAGCTTTATCTCCGGTATTCGACCAGAAGTTGCAAGAAAAGCAATCAGTTTTGGAGAAGAATTTCATGCGATTTCTAAAATATCTTCAGTTCAAGAAGTGATTGGAAAAAAGAACAATCCAATGTGAGTATCATTAAAATTCCAAAATAGGACACCTCCAATTCTTTTCAATTGGAGGTGTTTTTTCTTCTATTCAGTTTCACGATACTCTAGGACTTGTAAGATTTTTCTCTTTCACTTTTTTTACGATGATTCGATGTCATTGGCTCATGTTTTGGTTTTAAGAATCCCTGCTCCACTAATTCCATCGAAATCTCTTCTTTTGGTGAAGTTGCATTAAAATCTTTCTTCTTTGGTGTTTGAGACAAGGGACCTGTAAAGTTAATAGCTCCTTTATGATTGTCACTTCCCATCAAAAAACCTCCTTAAAAGTATCGTTCCTTCTTAACATGGTTTTAAAAGCGAAGTTCATTCTTTAAATTTCAAAAAAACAAATTATGTAGTACGAAAACACGTTCATGTAAAATGCGCTTTAAAGGTTTTCTCCAGTCAGCTCCCATTTCTGTACACTTACTCAACAATCACTCTTCTACGACTTGGCTATGTCCTCAAATTAAAAAAGACAATCTCATAGGATTGTCTTTTGGTTTGAGGATTGATAGGTCGGGTTGAATAGTCACACTAAAAATACCATGGAGGCTTGGGCCGTATATCATTTTGATGGGATTTCCGGTTAACTTCGATTTCAGCAGATTCTTTAGATTCATTCGATTTATGCGTTTTATTGGATTCAAAGGATTCATTGGAATCATTGGATTTAATAGATTCATTGAAATCTTTGGATTTGGAGATAGATTTGGAATTTAATTTTGTTCGAGACGTAAATTCATCATCGAAATCATACGGGATAAACTGCTTATAGTCATGCGTATTAATATTGGCATTCCGGTATTCCCTAAAAGGTTTGTCAATGGACTTGCCATCTTCATTCTTCTGCGCACTTAAGTGGTCAACTATTACGTTTCCAATATATCTGCCTAATTTCAAGCCTTCAATGTTATCAGCTTCAAAATGAACGCCAGCACATAGACGGCTGAAGGCGTCATCAAAAGCAATTTTTCGTAACTTTTGTGCTTCCATTGGGAAGAAATAGCTTAACACCACTTCTGCACAGCCAGACATGCTGGCATGGCCAGAAGGATAGGAAGGAAATTTAGGCGTAGAAAGAATCGTTTCCATCTCATGGTCATATTGATTTGGTCTGGCAACATCCAATTTATTCTTCAAATCCCATACGACAATCTTGGTGTCATTGATTGCCATATGGACAGCAGCTAGTATTCGAGAGGCATAGACAGGACTGACCCCATAGGAATCTACTAAACGGTCAATGATAGAAGTCCACTGTTTAGTAGGGACACCTTTTCCATAAAAAATGGCCAACTGTTCCTGAGTGTGTGTCAAGTGGTTGAGCGTACGCTGAACAATCTTTAATTCTTTTTCAAAATCTATTGCACTAGGTTTTTTAATGGGGAAATGCATTATCGTTCCATTTGGATTCAAGAAGTTCTTTTCTTTGTCTCTTTTTAAATAGGTCAAAGACCGAGAACCTGAAGATGGTGTATCAGGATTTACTGGTGGTTTCTTTTCACCTGCATAAGGTACTTCGGACCAACGTAAATAATTTTTCTTCATTTTTTTCATCTCCACTCTATTATTCCTTTAACCTATGTCAAAGAGTAAGAACATGTGTATTAATTAAAGCTATTCGCAACATGAAAATGATGAGAAAAGTACTTTCTAAAATCGGATATTAATTTTGAAGATCTTTTTGCCGGATGAGGCAATTGTGAAAAGTCCCGGTAATCATAAGTTGTCTCTTTTCATACTATGAATAAATCAAACCCTAAACGGAGGGAAAAAATGGATATTTTGAACAAGGTGAAGAGCTTCCGAGAAGAAGAAAACAGCCTAAAGTGGGAGGGTACATTTGCTGAATACTTGACCATCGTTAAGGAACGACCAGAAGTTGCCCAATCGGCTCATTCACGTGTTTATAATATGATCAATAGCCATGGGTTGACGCAAAAGAATGGTCATAAAATGTACCATTTTTTTGGTGAAGAAATATTTGGACTTGAAACGGCCATTGAGCGACTAGTAGAAGAGTACTTTCACCCAGCTGCAAAAAGATTGGATGTTCGAAAGCGTATTTTATTGTTGATGGGACCTGTAAGTGGAGGGAAATCAACAATTGTGACATTGTTGAAACGTGGTTTTGAAAAATATTCAAAAACCGACGAAGGAGCTGTTTACGCGATAAAAGGATGCCCAATGCACGAAGACCCACTTCACCTCATTCCCCACGAGTTACGTGACGAATTTTTTGAAGAGTATGGAGTCCGCATTGAAGGCAGCTTGTCTCCTTTGAACGCGATGCGTTTGGATAAAGAGTTCAATGGACGCTTGGAAGATGTAATGGTGGAAAGAATTTTCTTCTCCGAAGACAAACGGGTGGGAATTGGCACATATACGCCTTCTGATCCGAAATCACAGGATATTGCCGATTTGACAGGAAGTATTGATTTTTCAACAATCGCAGAATTCGGTGCTGAGTCAGATCCTCGTGCTTACCGATTTGATGGGGAACTGAATAAAGCGAACCGCGGAATGATGGAATTTCAGGAGATGTTGAAACTCGATGAAAAATTCCTATGGCTGTTGTTATCTCTAACTCAGGAAGGAAATTTCAAGGCAGGAAGGTTTGCATTAATCAGCGCGGATGAACTCATAGTGGCTCATACAAATGAAACAGAGTATGCTTCATTTATTTCAAATAAGAAGAATGAAGCCTTGCATTCCAGAATTATTGTCATGCCAATTCCTTATAACCTGAAAGTGAGTCAGGAAGAACGGATTTATGAAAAAATGATCCAGGAAAGCGATATGACACATATTCATATTGCTCCGCAAGCATTGCGAGCTGCCGCCATTTTCTCAGTATTAACAAGGCTTGAAACACCTAAAAAGCAAGGCATTGATATTGTGAAGAAAATGCGTTTATWTGACGGCGAAAGTGTAGAAGGCTTCAATCAAATCGATGTGGAGGAATTGCAGAAGGAGTTTCCGCATGAGGGGATGAACGGCATTGATCCGCGTTACGTAATCAATCGGATTTCTTCGGCCATCATCCGCAAGGAAGTACCATCGATCAACGCTCTGGACGTTTTGCGTGCACTGAAAGATGGTCTCGACCAACATGCTTCCATCACGCAGGAAGACCGGGAAAGGTACATGAATTATATTTCTATTGCCAGACGGGAATATGATGAAATTGCCAAGAAAGAAATTCAAAAAGCTTTTGTTTATTCCTATGAAGAGTCAGCAATTACCTTAATGGATAATTACCTGGACAATGTAGAAGCTTATTGTAATAAAAATAAAATAAGAGATACTTTGACTGGTGAAGAAATGAATCCGGATGAAAAACTGATGCGTTCAATCGAAGAACAAATTGGCATCTCTGAAAATGCGAAAAAAGCGTTCAGGGAAGAAATCCTCATTCGTCTGTCTGCCTACGCTAGAAAAGGAAAGCGCTTTGAATACAATTCACATGAACGTCTACGCGAAGCTATACAWAAGAAACTTTTTGCGGATTTAAAAGATGTGGTGAAGATTACGACATCGTCCAAAACACCGGATGAATCACAGCTTAAAAAGGTAAATGAAGTAGTTGCGAGACTCATTGATGAACATGGCTATAATTCAATTTCAGCCAATGAATTATTGCGTTACGTAGGAAGCCTGCTTAATCGATAATGGGATGAATATGAATAACAGAACAAGACGAATCAGATAATTCGTCTTGTTTTTCTTACTCTCTGAAGTCAATAACTTGTTCGCCAACGCATATGATAATTAAATTAAAAAACTTTTAATACTGGATGGGTGTGGGTGGAAATGAACGAAAAACCTGATAATCATTTTGTCATCTCACAGGAAGACTGGTCGCTCCATAGAAAAGGCTATCAAGATCAGCAACGTCATATGGATAAAGTCAAAGAAGCCATCAAGAATAATTTGCCGGATTTAATCAGTGAAGAAAGCATTGTTATGTCAAATGGACGGGATGTCATCAAAATTCCGATTCGCTCCTTGGATGAGTACAAAATTCGCTACAATTACGACAAATCAAAACACGTGGGTCAAGGGAATGGTGATAGTCAGGTAGGAGATGTCATCGCCCGTGGTTCCGGGGAAGGAAAAGCCGCTCCAGGGCAAGGGAAACAAGCAGGGGATCAAGCGGGTAAGGATTTTTATGAAGTGGAAATCACCATGGCAGAGCTGGAAAGTGCCCTTTTCAATGAACTCGAGTTACCCAATTTAAAGCAAAAAGAACAAGCTCAAATTAGAAAAGAAAAAATTGAATTCAATGATATTCGTAAAAAAGGGCTGATGGGCAATATTGATAAAAAGCGCACCATCTTAACGGCTATCAAACGCAACGCGGCGAATGGGAAAGCGGAAATTTCGCCTATCCATAATGAGGATTTGCGGTTCAAAACATGGAATGATGAAGTAAAACCGGAATCCAAAGCAGTTGTACTTGCGATGATGGATACGAGTGCATCCATGGGACCATTTGAAAAATATATGGCTCGCAGCTTTTTTTTCTGGATGACCAAATTTCTACGTACCAAATACGAAACGGTGGAAATTGAATTTATCGCTCATCATACTGAAGCAAAGGTTGTCACGGAAGAGAACTTTTTTTCAAAAGGTGAAAGCGGCGGCACCATTTGTTCATCTGCCTATCTAAAAGCGCTGGAACTGATTGAACAAAAATATCAACCTTCTCGATTCAATATTTACCCAGTCCACTTTTCAGATGGTGAAAACATGTCAAACGATAATGAAAGATGTTTGAAGTTGGTAAATGAACTGATGGCCGTTTCCAGTATGTTTGGCTACGGAGAAGTGAACCCCAATAATCGATATTCCACTTTGATGTCCACTTATAAAAAAATCTCGAATCCGATGTTCCGCCATTATATATTGAAAGAAAAACAAGATGTCTATAAAGCATTGAAAAGCTTTTTCCAAAAAGAAATAACTTCCGTTTGAACTGGTCGGTGCCTTGCACTTGTCATTGAATAAACCGTCGGAGGGATTCAATAGATGGAAAAGAATGCTCTTCATCGGGCAATAGACGAAATTACGGAAATTGCAATTGGATTTGGACTGGATACGTATCCGATGCGTTATGAAATTTGTCCTGCTGATATTATTTACACTTTTGGTGCATACGGCATGCCCACACGATTCAGCCATTGGAGCTTTGGGARACAATTTCATAAAATGAAGCTGCAATACGACTTGGGTTTAAGTCAGATTTATGAGCTGGTGATCAATTCAAATCCATGTTATGCGTTTCTGCTTAATACAAATAGTCTCATTCAAAATAAATTAATTATTGCCCATGTACTTGCCCACTGTGATTTCTTTAAAAACAATGCTCGATTTTCCAATACGAAGCGTGATATGGTCGAAAGTATGACGGCAACTGCCGAACGGATTGCCAATTATGAAATGATTTATGGCAAAGAAGAAGTAGAACGTTTTTTGGATGCGGCCATGGCCATACAGGAGCATGTGGATCCCTCCATTATCAGACATAAATTATTGGACTATGATACGAATGAAGAAGAAAAAGAAGTCAATCGGAAAACTCAGTATGATGACTTATGGAACTTGGATATAAAAGCGAAAGACAATAAGGCACTCATAGAAAAAAGAAAGAAATTTCCGCCATCCCCTGAAAAAGACCTCTTATTGTTTATCCAGGAATATAGCCGTGAACTGGAAGAGTGGCAAAGGGATATCTTAACCATGATGCGGGAAGAAATGCTGTATTTCTGGCCGCAAATGGAAACGAAAATCATGAATGAGGGCTGGGCGAGCTATTGGCATCAGCGAATATTAAGAGAAATGGATTTGACACCAGCTGAAACCATCGAATTTGCGACATTGAATGCCGGAGTTGTTCAGCCTTCCAAAACGAGTATCAATCCCTATTATCTGGGCTTAAAGATTTTTGAGGATATTGAAAAGCGATACAATCATCCAACAGAACGAATGAAGAAAAACGGCGTTAAAGAAAATTCGGGCCGGGAAAAAATGTTTGAAGTAAGAGAAATTGAATCAGATATTTCTTTCATCCGAAATTATTTGACGAAGGAATTGGTGAAACAGGAAGATCTATATTTGTTTGAAAAGAAGAATGGAAACTATCAAATTACCGATAAAGACTATGAACAGGTTCGTGACCAATTGATTTCGATGAGGGTGAATGGAAGCTTTCCTTATATCGTGGTTGAGGATGGGGACTACTCGAGAAATGGTGAACTCTATTTAAAGCATGGATACGAGGGAACTGAGCTGGATCCTCTTTATCTGGAACATGTACTGCCTTACATTTATCAGTTGTGGGGACGGTCAGTCTATTTGGAAACGTATGTTGAGAATAAACCAATTGTTTATTCATATGATGGGAAAAAGGTGTCACGTCGATTATTATGATAGACAAAAAAATTCCAGCATCTTTTGAAGATGTTGGAATTTTATTTGGTTTAACCATTACATTTGCTTTCTTAAATAAAAACGGACAGAAATTAAGTTGTAGTTTTTATTTTATTGGCTGTGTTAAAGGATGTAGAAGATATCGGTTGTTTAGCGTACAATTGTACTAGTCGCATGTTCCACATGAGCCAGCAAGTATGACAGAGCCTATTAATTAACAAGAAAGGAGGTGTTTAAATTGTCCACATCTAAAATATTGAAATGGGTCACCGGCGGTCTTGAAGCGTTATTGGGGATTCCTTTTCTAGGAGCAGGCATTGTAATTGGATTTTTATGGATTCCATTAGGTATTATGTTAGCATTACACATTGTAACATTGGTTCTCACCAAAAAAGATGGTGGTTCGACCACGGGAAGTATACTTGGTATCGTCACTTCTTGTATCGCATGGATTCCTTTTGTAGGAATGATTATGCACATTCTTTCTGCCATTTTCCTAATGATCGACGCTGCTAAACCGGAACATCACAATCTAAATCAACATAATGGATGAAGTATAATATGTAAAATCAAAAGGGTGCCATTACATAGGATTCACTCACTTTTTATAGCAGTTTTCAAAAAAAGTTTGTTTTTCTTTTTAATATCATCTAGTTATTAATTTACATTTTCTGGCAACCGAATCAATTTAAAAAGAATTCCAACTGCTTAGCTAGCAGCTGGAATTCTTTTTGTTCTATAAGAAAATCCCATAATCATAAAAAGGAAACCAGCAGCTAATGAGCTACTGGTTTCCTTTTTATAATGATTATTACATGTATATGATAAAAAACAATGAAAGAAAGAGTGTCAGATGTGTAGAGAGCGTCGGCGAATTTCGATTTCCAACAAGTAGATAAATTCAGGACATAACTTTAATTCTTTTGCCTTAACATACGATTCAATCAACAATTCAGATGATAGTTTACTCAAAGTGAATTCACCTCCGATTACATAATAGATGGGCCATTTTAGGAAAGCAGCAAATAAATTGGTAAATATCTTTGATGTAATCTTAATCTATCAGATAGTTTTGTTCGGAACAAGCGTTCTCTTATCCACAGCTATCGGTGGATTAATTGTGATTAACTTGTTGATAGTTAGTAGAAATGTACACTCAGTACCCGGGAAAATGTGTATAACCTTATCCACAGAAACGAAAAAGTGAGAAATTTGTCGAAAAATTTTTTTGGAAATATTGACCTTGGAAGGAATTTCAAGAAAAGTAACGAATAACTCTATTAGAAAGTTGCAATGGAGGAAACGAATTTGATTGATAAGAATGGGCAAATAACAGTGCGAGAACTGAAAATAGAGGATAAGCACTTATTGGCAAAATGGCTTTCGGATCCGAAAGTCTTACAATATTATGAAGGAAGGGACAATCCATTTGACTTGGAAAAAGTAAAYGAGAAATTCTATAATTGCGATGAAAATGAAATGAAATGTATGGTTGAATATGAGGATGTTAAAATAGGTTACATCCAGTACTATGAATTGGATGAAGAAACGAGAAATCATTATGGTTATTCTGATTCACCATATAAGATTATGGCATGGACCAGTTTATTGGGGAAACAGAGTATTGGAATAGAGGCTTAGGAACTCATCTTGTGAAATCTATGGTAACGTTCTTGGTTGAGCAAAAACATGCTGAACTTGTAGTAATGGACCCACAGACATGGAATGAACGTGCCATACGGTGTTATGAAAAATGTGGATTCAAGAAGGTAACTCTATTACCTAAAAATGAACTGCACGAAGGTGAGTATCGTGATTGCTGGCTGATTGAATATCAAAGGTAACAAAGACGGCAAAAGCAATCAAAATAAAAGTATAAAAATTCGCATTCTTATCTATTGCACTCTATCGAAAAAGTTTGTGGTCGGCTATTTCTTTCGCTTTCCGCGGACGAAACGCTAGCCTCCTCGGCTCAGCTGTCTATGACAGCTGAGCCTGTGGGGTCTAGCTTATTTCGTTTTTCCGCAGGAGTCTTCAGAAATAACCGACCATCTTACTAATAAAATAATATGAAGAGATACGATAACAGAAGCGAATTCCGTTGATTGGAGTGGAGGCGGCGACTTCAGCGGGAACAGCACGAGCTGAAGGCCCCGCAGGAACGTAGTGACGAGGAGACTAAAGCCGTGCCCGCGAAACGCGTCCGCCGCAAAGGAAATCAACATTTTCTTGCATACGCCTCTTTTTCATTAGTATACAGTTATATTCACTCTTTTTATTTTTTGTCTACAGTCTAACGGCAAAAGCATTTAGCTTTTGCCGTTTTTTCTATTTCTGATCGTGGCGTTTCTCTAAAAATGTAGGACGTATAGAACCCCAAGGGGCTACATCAAGAGTGAGCGCCAAATCCTTCGTTTCCTCTAAATTAGGACCGGTACCTTGTTCCACATAATATTGTTCAAGCTGTGGTGTAGTAATTTGCCCACCATAATTTGTTCCTTGTATAGCTCCCCAAAAATGTTCGCTATCCAATCGATCAATAATGGCATAGCCATCTTTGCCTTCTTTTAATGAAAAATAAATATCGCCTTCCGGTGCAGAAGAGGAAGATTTCAAATCAGGGTATTGCAACATCACATACTCGCCGTAAAAAGGATCATACGGGTCGTAAGGCTCGGCTCGTAACACATATTCTTCACCAAACCAAGAAGCTGCAAAGAAGCTCAAAGCAATCAAGCAAATCATCAGTGTCTGTAAGGCAGGAAATAAAAAGGACTTCATGAAGAGACACCTACTTTCTTCTTGTTAATTCTCCAGGCGATGCCGGACAATGCAAAAAGTAAAAGCGCTCCGATTAGGAAGAATAGGGAGACATCCATTCTTCCCCACGCATAAATGAAATACAGGACAAACTGGACAAGAATGAAAAATACAAAGCCAGGTGCAAGTAGTCTGTCTTTACGATGCTCATTTATTAAATAAGCAAGTGCGATGACTTCGGCCAAAATGGCAAGACCTATTGCCGATTCATCATAAAGCAGAAGTCCGATTAGACTTAGTGCAGCAACCCATTGGAATTTTTTGAATCGGAAATAACTGAACGCGAGTAATGCTGCTCCAACGATAGCCAGAGTGATTGATTCAACAATATTTATCTCGATGAAAGAGAGTTGGGTTTCTCCCAAAACAGCTAAGTAAACTAGAAGCTGTATTCCTCCTATCATAAGGTAGAGGGGACGTACAATCTGTTCTTTTTCTGGGAAGAAATGAATGAAAGCGACAACAGCAAATAGTGACCATATTGGCCAAAGTACGTTGTCATATTCAACGACTGACCAAAGTGTGAGTCCTGCTCCAAATAGTAGAATCCAACTAAATGAAATCGAGATGCGCGTTTTACTGAAATAAAACCAGGCAAATGAAACAGCTAAGAATGCTCCCCATTCAAACCACCCCAGCGTTACAACGGAAGTAAATAATACTTGAGCCCCAAAAACAAAAGCGACGATGGCATAAGGAAATTGACGCCAGTGCCAATAATGACCAAGTGCTGCAATGAATATAGCCCATGGTAAAAACGAATTATATAAGGAAAAATGATATGTTTGGACCGTTACAACGATGCTTGCTGCAAACATGGCCAATCCAATAAGACGGAATATGATTGGTTGACCAAATTTTTTTAACTCAGAAAAATGCCCAAGGATGTAAAACAACCACATAACAGAAAGTGCAAGCAATATTCTTAACACATCTGGCATCGCTTGCCAATTGGCCGCAATGAAACTGAACACGGCCAATGAAAAGAAGATAAGGCCGATAATCAAAAGCAGTGGGATTTTAACAGGTTTCGGTTGCTTACTTTCAAATGCAAGAATCTTTTCGACAGTTGATTCGTCGATAAATCCTTCATTTTTCCAACTTTGTAGTTTTTGTTTAAGTACCACGTTACAACTCCTTTATTCTATTTTTTACATTATAGTTTCTTATTATCATTATAGACATGTCGTCAACTAGGCCATGGATATTTCCTAGAAAAAGGAATAAATGTACATGGCCCATCCCCATCATGATGGAAATGAATTAGTTGGGCAAATTATGTCGGCACTCCCATTTGTGATAGCTCTTATTCTTTATGTATATGCAGTTACATTGACACAGCGTCGATATAGGAAATGATGGCCGCTATATAGAATCTTTTGTTGGTTTACAGGGATTATTTGTACAGCGGCCTCGTGTAGTGACCTTTCAGGATTCGCGAATTACACAATGAACAAACAAAAAATACCTCCATTCCATGTAAGGCTACATGAAATGGAGGTATTTTCAATTAGGGTGTATTTCTTCATTGGCTGAAGGATCATTTGTCACTTTTCGTGATGGATCATTGATTACTTGTTTGTTCATTTCATCAATAAACAGTATGTCCACTGTTTTCATGTCTTCATGCATATCAAATAAGCTCACTTTGTCCGTTTGTACGGCATCCGGATTATGCATGTAAGGACCTTTAGCCAATCTACGGTCTTCTTCTGTAAACACTTTTTTCTTCATTGGTTTTCATCCTTTCAACTATTTGTAAAAGGTGGCAGAGAACACTCTTATCATGTGCTTTAAATGAATGACTATGTATACACAGTTAACGTTTAAACGGGAAAAGTAATAAGGATTCCGAAAGGATCATGATGGTAATGACTATTAAAACGAGGTGCTAATTGTTTCCATAACACTTCTTTAAGTCCTTTCTTATGCATATGACAAACTATAGTCCATATTTTATCGGTGACTAAATTTCGAATGAAAGTAAGGGGACAGATAATGAAACCGATTATTGGAATCAGTTCGTTTGTGCAGTACGATGGGGATGAATACTCTGTATCCATGGCCAATGCCCATGCTATCTTACAGGCGGGGGGCATGCCAGTGATGTTGCCACATTTAGAGGAAAAGTCCGATATAGATGAGTTGGCACAATTTTTGGATGGTCTTTACCTGACAGGAGGGTACGATATAGACCCTACACTTTTTGGCGAAGAACCACATCCGATGCTGGGAATTATAGATCCCGCTAGAGACGTTTTTGAATTAGCTCTTATTCGGAAATTTTTAACGCTCAATAAACCGATTTTGGGTGTTTGTCGAGGAATCCAGTCGTTAAATATCGCCATAGGTGGAGATATGTATCAAGATATTGGTGCTCAAATAAAGAATGATTTTTTGCAACATCAGCAACGGGCACCTAAGTCGCATGGTTCTCATTTTGTGAATGTAACAGTTGGTACGTTGCTGCATCAAATCACTGGGCAACACCGTTTGAAGGTCAATAGTCGCCACCACCAAGCCAATCGCAATGTTCCCTTTCCATTAAGGGTCAGTGGGAGTGCAAGTGATGGTGTAATTGAAGCTATCGAAAGTGAAGTGCATTCCTTCGTCCTTGGTGTCCAGTGGCATCCAGAAAACATGTTTTTTGGCGGCGATGAAGCTGCGCGGAAAATTTTCGATGCATTTATAGAAGCTTGCAATAAAAATTTACACCCCCAATAAAAATTATTATTGAGGGAGTCACATATTTATTTTTTTCGTTTTTTGGCATCCCTTGCTTGACGCTCCCATATTTTCAAGTGAGGATATGGATCGAATGCCCATTCCGTGCGTCCATTATATTTATACATGCCATAATGCAGGTGAGGTGGGAATCGACCTGAAGTTCCTTGTTTCCCATATCCCGAACTTCCCACAAAACCAATAACAGAACCGAGTTCAACGATATCGCCTTTTGCTAATCCTTCATTAAAATAAGCTAAGTGCGCATAATAGTGATAGGTATTTTGAATATCACGTATACCCACACGCCAACCGCCAAATTGGTTCCAACCCAGTTCTTCAACAATTCCATATGAGGTCGATTTTACCGGAACGCCATATCCAGCAAATAAGTCAGTGCCTTCGTGAATGCGTCGGCCACCCCATCCGCGGTTAGCTCCCCAAGTACCTCTATAACTGTAATTCTGATTAAGTGGGATAGGGAAAACATGTTCACCCAGATCCAGTGTGTTGAAGTGTTTATATAATTTGGCAATGGTCATGATTTGATCGACGGTTTTTTCACTTTGGTAGTATTCGTATACGGCCAGTTTAAAGTCTTCTTCAGATTGTCCGTAACTGGCTAAATAAGAAGACATCGTAAAAAGAATATCTATACTATCTTCTGGATTTGCCATGCCGTCTGCATTCCCGTCTAGTCCATTTCCACCAAAAAATGTGATGGATTCAGGTGTTATGTCATCTTTATCAGGATTAAACATTCCTGCCCAGTAATCGTCCGAAAATTGAATGGCAATCGTGCCATCTCTCTTCGGAATGTCTTTCCGCACTTGCTGAATATTGCGTTCAAACTGATCCACAGCGGCTAAATAGTACCAAGGGACAAGTGTGTTTTCAAATTGTAAATAGTAGCTCATGCGCTCTTCCAGTACATCCACTTTCGGCTGCTCTTTTGCAGAAACGACGGAACTTATTAGCAAAGACAGTGTAAAAGCGTATAGTGTTAAGTGAAATATTCGTCGCACTAAATAAACCTCCTTTGTGAATCATTACATTAGAATATCCTGTTCCAAATAAATCATAAGTAGTAAACTTGACCAGTTCATTTTTGCCATTCATTAAGTAGAAATTCAAACTAATTTTGCACATACTAATATGAATAGTCGGCATATCGCAGGTATAAAAAGTTTCAGCCATTTTAAATATCATCAAATTAAAAGTCCTCACAAAGAAAGGATGAAGAGTATGATCTTTGAACAATCGAAATTAGATAAATGGGTTCAGCAATATCCGCTTTTGGATAATATCATTCGCTTGGAACCGGTTGTATGGTTAAATTCACAGCTTCAAAAAATGGAAGACATTGATTCCTTGCCAGTGACGAAAACGGATATGAAGGAAGCCTCAGCGCTATTTCAAAGATTTGCTCCTTACTTGGCGAGGGAGTTTCCTGAAACGAAAGATACGAATGGCATCATCGAATCACCTCTTCGAAATATAGCGAAAATGAAAAATGAGCTTAATACAAAATACGATGCCAAAATAAATGGGGAATTGTTTTTAAAATGCGACAATRAATTGCCCATTGCAGGTTCAATTAAAGCACGCGGCGGTATATATGAAGTCCTGTATTATGCGGAAAAGATGGCGCTGGAAGCAGGTCTAGTTAAAAGAGACGATGATTACAGTGTGTTTTCAAGCGATCAATTCAAACAATTTTTCAGTCAGTATTCAATCGGTGTTGGCTCTACARGGAATTTGGGTCTGAGTATAGGTATTATTGGCGCAAAATTAGGTTTTCATGTTTCCGTATACATGTCCGCAGATGCTAAGCAATGGAAGAAAGATTTATTGCGGGCAAAAGGGGCGACCGTACATGAATTC
>NZ_JBFUJC010000004.1:0-35441 GCF_056401595.1 Paenisporosarcina sp. P4_E4_2
ATGTTCATCGAGTTCAACAAGTCGTGGATGCCGCCCAAAAAACAAACCGAAAACTTGTCCTACTCGGACGCAGTATGGTGAATGTGGTTTCTGTTGCCATGGAGCAGGGTTATTTAAATGTTCCCGAGGGCATGATTATTGACCCGCATGATATCAAGCGAATGGCTCCAGAAAACGTAGCTATTCTTTGTACAGGAAGCCAAGGGGAACCCATGGCGGCTTTATCGCGCTTAGCAAGCTCCAACTATCGTCAAGTAGAAATCCTGCCTGAAGATACTGTGATTTTCGCTTCGTCACCTATCCCTGGAAATGAAAGGAATGTTTCACGAGTTATCGATAATTTGTATCGGTTAAGAGCAAAAGTCATTTATGGTTCTGGTAGTGCTACAGGGATGCATGTTTCCGGACATGCCTGCCAAGAAGAATTGAAACTGATGCTGACGTTGATGAAACCGAAATATTTTATCCCAGTTCACGGAGAGCTCAGAATGCTACATAAGCATCGGTTATTAGCCGAATCAGTTGGTGTGGAAAGAGAAAATGTCTTCATCATCAGCAATGGAGACGTTGTCGACGTAAACAACTCCCTTGCACGCCAAACGCGAAAGGTCCCTTCCGGCAACATTTTTGTCGACGGATTAGGGATTGGGGATGTAGGAAACATTGTGTTGCGGGATCGCAAGCTTCTATCTGAAGACGGGATGATCGTCATCGTCATTACTCTCAGTAAGTCCGATGGTCAAATTATTTCCGGACCTGATACCATTTCCCGTGGCTTCGTCTATGCACGTGATGCTGAAGAACTGATGAAGGAAGTGGATCGGTTAGTGTTGACTACCATCCAAACAACTGAATCAGCGAATGGACGTCAGCGTAACGTACTGAAGCAAAGCATTAAAGCTACCTTAGGGAAGTTTTTATTTGCAAAAACGAAAAGAAAGCCGATGATTCTACCTATCATTATCGAGATTTAACTTGATTGCATACATGAATAAAAGCGAACTCCATAAATTAAAGGAGTTCGATTTTTTAAATTTATAACTTTACTGGTGTGTCATTTAAAAAAGGTTTCGTCATTTTCCAGTTCGATATGATAACGATTCACACTCTTGAGGGGAAGATCACGAACATAGTCGATTGCAAACACCCATCTTCGAAAACAGAAGATGGGTGTTTAGTGGACCATATATAAAATTATTCACAAGTTATTCCATTTACTTTTTACTCACACCCAAATGCATCATACTAAAATTCCTGTTCAAGAGTTCTCAGGTTTCAGTTACTGAGTAGATCATGCATTGTCGAATGAGCTTTAACAATATTAATGATGTTCAGCTTCTTTTTTTAATTGGTTTTTGCGTAACGCATACATAACTACTAACAAAAGAGGTAAAAATAATCCTATTGATAATGAATATGAAACAAGCGTTGTACTGTCCCAATTTTTTTGGTAGATAACGCTTGGATAAACCATAAGAGAAAGGGCAATGGCAATCATGCCTAACGGTATAGTTAAGGGACGATAATCTTTTAAATTTAAAATTTGTGCAATCCCTAAAACGGAAGCGTAAAAATAAAGGGTCGCCTTAAAGTAGAGCGCAATAATCCAAAAGGCGGCCATTAACGCCTCGATACGCTGTACAAAATCCCCGATATTTATCCTTTTAGCCAATTCATAGCCAGGATATAACTGTCTTGTAGTATTCTCGGCACCTAATACCGCAACACACAAAAATGTAATGATGATGGTGACGATTCCACCTATTAAGTTTCCAATTAAAAAGGATTTTTTTCCTTGTCTAGCTTTGTTTATAAATGCAGGAAAAATCATTACCAAAATAACAGCATTGACAGAAGAGTAAACCACTAAATTCAGGGATGATTGAACAATTTTTTTTGTTCCTGCCTCATATACAGGTTGTATGTTTTCAAACTTGATTTCTGGTGAAATAAACACCACTAAAATGAGAAATAGGAAGAAGAAAACAACAATTAAGATTTCGGCCGACCTAGCGATTGTCTCTAACCCAAGACGGACACCCATCACGATAATCATTCCCATAAGTGTATTTAGCGCTACCATTGGAGTACTTGGCAGCACATGGATATTTAGAAAAGTTCCAGAATGAGCTAGAAGAGTAGAGGTATAAAGAAAAGAAAGCGACACAAATAAAAGAGAAAATATTGTCCCTATCCATTTCCCAAAGAGTTTAATATTGATTTCAATAAAAGTGAGATTTGGAAACCATTTCCCTATTGTGCAAAATAGCCAAATGACTAGTAACCCAATCCCCATCCCGAATATCGCGGCAATCCAAGCGTCTTGCTTCGCATTTTGAGCTAAGCCTGATGGTACAAGCAAGACGCTCGAACCAATCGTAAATAGGGTGACTAGAACAAGAAATTGGTACGAATTTATTTTTACATCCTTCATCATTTCATATCATACCTTCCGCTCCAATAGGACTCCCGGATACCTGTCACTGAGTTGGCAATACATTGCCAACTTGGCTTTTAGCAAATTTTTTCCTAAGGATTTCTGGCACCTTTTTTTAATTTCTTTTTTCGTAACCCATATATAACTACCAGCAAAAGAGGTAAAAAAAGTCCGTATGACAATGATAAGGTATTACCCGTTGTACTGTCCCAATATTGTTTGTAGACGACGTTAGGATAAATCACGAGAGAAAGGACAACAGCAAGCATGCCTAAGGGTAATGTTAAAGGGCGATAATCTTTCAAATTTAGAATTTGTGCCATACCTAAAACGGTAGCGTAAAAATAAAGGACCGTCTTAAAGTAGAGCGCAATAATCCAAAGTGCGGCCATTAACGCCTCGATTCGCTGTACAAAATCCCCAACATTTATCCTTTTAGCCAATTCATAGCTAGGATAAGCCTGTCTTGCGGTATTCTCATGACCTAATACAGCAACACTCAAAAATGTAATAATAATAATGATAATGCCACCTATTAAGTTTCCTAATAAAAAGGATTTTTTACCTTGTTTCATTTTGTTAATAAAGGAAGGAAAAATCATTAATAAAGTAACGGCATTAACTGAAGATATTACGAAATAAAATACGGATGATTGAACGATCTTTTTTGCACCTACTTCAAATACAGGCTGTATGTTTTCAAACTTGATTTCAGGTGAAATAAACACCACTAAAATGAGAAAAAGGATGAAGAAAACGGCAATTAAAATTTCTGCAGAACGAGCGATGGTTTCCAATCCAAGACGGACTCCCATCACCACTACCCCCGCCATAAGAATATTAAGGACTACCATTGGAGTACTTGGCAGCGCATGCATGTTTAGGAATGTCCCACAATAAAACAAAAGTTCTGAAGTATAAAGAAAAGTCGTGAGTACAAAAAAAACAGAAAAGGCTTTACCTATCCATTTTCCAAATACTTTTTCATTGATTTGGATAAAGGTGAAGTGAGGGAACCAAAGAGCTATAGTAATGAATAGCCATATGACCAATGACCCGAGTCCCGTACCAATTATAGCAGCAATCCAAGCGTCTTGTTTCGCATCGGCTGCTAATACTGATGGTACAGTTAAGAGACTCGTACCAATCGTAAAAAAAATAACTAAAACTAGAAATTGGTACGAATTTATTTTAACGTCTTGCATCATTACATATCATACCTTCCGCTCCATACTGTTCTTTCACTTTAACAAAAGAGCAATAACATCATTAAGAGGTTTAAACACAAAAGTGAGTAAATCTAGTGGAGTTGGAATAGATTTTCCAAATCCTAGTGTAATACTTAACCCTACGGCAATGACAAGAAGAATAGCAAACACAAGTAACTCTTTTTTTAACTTTTTTTCCAATAGAGGTGGAACTTCAATCCACAGAATGGTAGCCGCAATCAGGAGTATTCCTAAAGTTTTCAACATGATTATTTAATCCTTTACATCTTCTAGGTAGGAATTAATTACTGTACCCGTATGCTGAAGTTTCACGTCAACTTTAACGTTCGCTGACAACTCAGAAAATCCTTCATCCCTCCACTGCTCTTTCATCTTTTTCCATTCTTTCGGATTGGATCGATGAATGGCTTCACCAAACCCAAATATGTCTGATTCATATTGTTTTTGTACACTTTCAATGGTCATATTAATGGTCTCTTTCACTCTTTTTTCCGTGATTTTCTCTAGCTCAACAATTGATTTTTGTTCACTAAGATTAATTTGACATTCTACTTCCCCAATATTTCCTTTTATTTTAATATTGACATCCACTTCGGGCTTTCCTTTGTTTATTTTGCCTTTCACTTTAGAGTCGAATTGAATAATCTCTATAGTGGCTTTCCCCTCTTCAGGACAAGATATAGGAGTTACAGTATTTTGCACTTCGTTGACGATGCCATTATACCCTTTGCTTTCTCGTTCAGTTAACCAGCCCACCAGTTTATCTTTTTTAAACACAGCTAATTCATCATATACAATTCGCGCTTCAGGAGTAATTGATTCTACATTCTGTTTGCTTGTTCCTATTTCTTGGTTCCCTGTCACTAGAATTCCCGTTAATACCGCTTCCTTTCCTTCATTTGTTAGATCTGTTATCAGCTTATCTAATATAACGGCGTGCGTTGCGGCCCAGGCTTTTTCTGACGCTCTAAGCGTGTTAAACATTTTATTTGCGGGTATGGCTTCAAGAGTTGTTGTGACATTTAGTACCTCTTCCGCGGTCAAATCCTTAGCAATAACAACATAAAAATCAGATCGAAGTTCCCAATCTCTTGACAGAAACTCTAAGGATTCGCCTATACCTTCTTTAGCTAAATCCTCACCAATCACAAGCATTCGAAGATGTCCAGGATATATTTTTCGAGGCGAGCTCTTTGTTATTTTTCGAAGAGCTTCATATACCGTTTCCCCGCTCGCCTGAAACAGGATTACCGGTGAACGCCCAGTACTTGCTTTCGCGGATATTTCAGAAGGTACAACCACTTGAGCAGTTACTTGGTATTCATCTTCTACTTTATCGATTCCTAATGCTAATGCAATGCCAAGCTCATTTAATTCCCTCCGGTCCCAACACCCCGTAAGAAAGAGACTGAGAATCAGGAGTACAAACATGCACTTTTTCATCGTTTACTCCCTTTCATACTCCTCATTTTTTGTTGGATGTGGTTTTGCAGAGGCGRAATCTTGTTGACGAGTCATATTTTGTTGATTGATTAGGCGAGGTCGAGTAAACATTTTCCATTTAGGCAAACGAATAAGCGTGTCCTTTTGATCCGAAATATTAAATGGAGCTAATGGAGACATATATGGTATGCCAAAAGAACGTAAACTGCATAAATGTAGAATAAGAGCAATTAAACCTATCGTAATTCCAAACAAACCGAAAGCTGCTGCGATTGCCATAAATACAAAGCGGAACATCCTAACAGCGATAGCCAAGTCATAAGTAGGAGAAACAAAACTTGAAATGGCTGTTATTGAAACTACGATGACCATCGCAGCAGAAATTATGCCTGCTTCAACGGCTGCTGTTCCAATTACAAATGCCCCTACTATAGACATGGCTGCACCGATGTTTCTGGGCATTCTTATACCTGCTTCACGCAAAAGTTCAAAGGTGACTTCCATTATTATTGCTTCAACAAATGCCGGAAATGGGACGCCTTCCCGTTGGGCTGTCAAACTAATAAGGAGTGCAGGTGGTAGCATTGAGTGATGAAAAGTGGTGATTGCAATAAATAATGCTGGTGCCAATAAAGCAATTGTAAATGCAAAAAAACGAAGAAGCCGAATAAGACTCGCAATATCTGACCGTTGATAGTAGTCCTCGGAAGCTTGAAAAAATTGGACAAATAATGCTGGAACAATCAGTACAAAGGGTGTTCCATCAACTAAAATAGCTATGCGCCCTTCTAATAGTGCCGCAGCAACTATATCTGGACGTTCTGTATTAAAAACTGTTGGAAAAGGTGAGAGAGGTGCATCCTCAATCAACTCCTCAATGTTTCCACTTTCAAGAATTGCATCAATTTTTATTTTATCCAAACGCAAACAGACTTCTTTCACTATTTTGTCATTTGCAATGCCGTTCATATACATCACGGCAACGTTCGTTTTCGTTCGTTTTCCAATAATTTTTGATTCCATCCAAAGATTTGGGTCTTTAATTTTCCTGCGAACTAAGGCTGTATTTACACGCAAATTTTCGGAGAAACTTTCGCGTGGTCCCCTGACTACCATCTGAGATGATGCTTCGGTTACTCCCCGATCAACCCAATGTCTGTTGGAAATGATTAAACCTTGCTTATAACCATCGATTAAAATAACCGTATCTCCCGATAAAAGACCAGTAAAAAGCACATCGAAATCGGTTAAATCTTTTATATCCCCTACTGTCATAGCAAAATCTTTTAATACGCTAATAAGATTTTGTTCAGGAGATATCTTTTCCTGCAATTCCGTCCCTTTGGTATCCAACATGAGCGTTTCCAAAATGAAGTTTTGTAATGAGGGTGTGTCAGTTAACCCATCTGTATATATGATAGCGGCTTTAATGGATCCTTCTTTTCCAATATTAATTTCTCGAATGATAATATCAGAGCTTTCCCCAAGGGAATCTTTAATTATTTGTATATTCTCTTGAAGATTTGGTTTTATATCCTCTGTTGGACTTTTATTCGTCCTTTGACTAGTTGAAGTAGAATTGGGTTGTATTTTATTATTAATTTTCTTTTCGAAAAAGCCCATACACTACCTCATTTACTGTTTCGTTTTTATTTTTTATAACTTTACTTTTTTTGGTAATCCCTTTGTCAGTTACAAGAAAATTAACCCAATTACTACATAAACTTTCTTCACAAGCATGTTCAATTTTTCTTTATTTCATACAATATTATTGGTCATATTAAGTGCAACTTTTGAAATAAAGGGGGTAAACCATTTTTTGCAGAACTAAAGAATTCGAAAACCTAATTTCTACTGTAAATGTATTAGAAATGAGATTCGTATTTTGTTATTTCATTAGAGAATAATAAAAAACGATAAAACCCCTGAGTAGGTTTTATCGTTTTATGGTTAGAAAGCTTTTTAAATTTAGACGCTACCATTATTATTGGTGACGATTATAGTAAAGGCACTTAATTGAATCCGGCAGATAATGCTTTGTTGTTGCAATTCTTACTTTCTCGACGAATTCAGGTCGAATGAGTGGTTGAAGCGGTTGTTCCACTTTATTAAAATGTTGAAAAGCGTCACTGACCACTATATCCCATTCTTCGTGGTAACGGAGAAGGTCATCTGGGTAGACTCTCGTCCGCTCCGTCCCGTCTTCAGGGAAACAATCAAAAGGTTCATCAATWTTCAAAGTTCCATAATCGTCTGTTAACTCTTCACCTGGATAAATGTCTCTGATGGCTACCTCGAATTCATAAGCGGTCCCCATGCAATTGGCATGAAAACTGTGGTTCACATATCTCCCTAAATCCCAACATAAAACGTACTTCCCTTCTTGGTTTCGATATGCATATTTTTTCAATAACTCGCTTCTATACTCGTCAACCGTATGAATATAGTCGGGCTCCAGTATTTGATCGAGGTCGTCCAGTGCCCACGTAATCGTTCCTTTCGGAATAAATTGAGTCGCAAATACCCCAAAACCCATTTCATCATTTATATAACGTAATTCCGTATGCGGATGTATCATATCTAAGTATTCCCCTTTACTAAGTCGGTATTAAAACCAGTTTATGCACTTGGGGAATGACTTGTTGAAAGCTATGTTAAAAACGCTTAATTCGAAAACACAAAACCTCCAGAAGAATCGTTGATTCTGGAGGTTTTGTGTTTTAAGAAATGGATTGTTGCTTTAGGATGATTTGATGAAATGCCTTCTCAATTGTTTCGAAAGTAAAATGAAACCCTTCTTTCTCGATCCTCTCCGGCAGCACCCAACGACTTTTCACAATGAGTTCTGTTTCAGTTCGTATAAGGATAGCACCGATTTCGAGCATCCATTTTGGGGAAGGCAATCCAAGCTTTCGATTCATTGCTTTGCGCAATTGTTTCATGAATTCACGATTTGAAACGGGATGTGGAGCAGACAAATTAAAGACACCCTCCAAGTCGGTTCTTTCCTGAAGGAATAGAATAATCTGGTACACATCTTCAATATGAATCCAACTAAACATTTGATTACCTGACCCCTGTGCCCCACCGAGCCCGAAGCGCACCAAGTTGAAGTAAGGCTTCATCACGCCACCCTCTGCACCAAGTACAATTGCCATTCGTAAAGCCACTAGTCTAGTATGTGGAAGTTGATAATCGAATAGGGATTGCTCCCACGCTCTGGCTATATCTACCGAAAAACCGTTGCCAATTTCCCCATTTGTTTCCGTCATGGGACGATCTTCTGCATGACGATAAATCGTTGCTGTACTTGAATTGATCCATAATGGCGGTGGAGTTTCACAAGCCAACAGAGCGTTTCCAAGTATTTGAGTCGTCTTCGTACGGGAACTCATGATTTCTTCTTTATTCTTGTCATTGTAACGACAGTTAACGGATTTACCAGCAAGATTGATCAGCATTTCCGCACCATTCAAAGCACTAATAATACCCGTCTGATTGGACCACGCAATATGGTGAGGCTGTCTTGAAATAATCACCACTTCATACCCTAAATCGGTGAATTTCCCCTCCAAGTATTGTCCAATAAAACCTGTTCCTCCAGCTAAGACCACCTTCTTTTTCATACCATCCACCCGTTTTCTGACAGTTTATTTAACATGACGAAGAGAGAGTAAAAAGGATGCTTTAATTCCACTTACAATCAAAATAAAAAGGGGATAAAAATACATCTGAAATGTGGATGAATGAATCGAATAAAAAAACACCTCGAAAATGTTTACATAATTCAAATCATTAATTAAGATCTAACCTTATTTTTATGACTGCAAAAAAACGAGGAAAACCTCGAGCTATAAGATAATTCGTAAAAAAGAAGAGAAAATCTAAGTAGAAAGAATATGAATATTCAAAAAAATAGTATAAAAGACTCTGAATCTATTAGAAAGAAACAAGCATTTTAACTCATTGTTTTAACTCACTTTTGCAAATATTCTAATAAAGATTAACTATCTCAAGGGGGTTACGAATTGAAAAAGTTTTGGAAATCTAGTATTACATCGGTTGTGTTTGCAGGAACATTGCTATCCGGTATGTCCGGTGGCTTTGCAAGCCCAATTTCCGAAGCGCCTCTTCATCAACAAGTATCACATTCTGCTCAATCTCATTTTGCAGGATCTATCGATCTCTCGATTGTTAATGACGAGAAATTAATCAAAGCATTAATGAAACGTGGTGTAATACCAGCTAATGCATCAGAAGCACAAAAACAACAGGGATTGCATAATTATTTAGCTGTTAAAGGTCAATCTGACTCTAGTAACAAAGTAAGTGATGATCCATTAGCGAAACAGGTGAAACAAGCCGAAGCGAAGAAACAGAAAGAATTCAATAATGGTTTATTAAAGGGAAATGGCAAAAAAAATGGGCATCTAAAAAAACAACCAGATCCTGTTGAAGAAGGGGCATCACCAGGTGTAGTGAAACAAGGTAAACTATTAACACTAATGGTAGAATACTCGGATTTTGAACATAATAATCTCCAACCAAATGAAACAGACAACTACTACGAGGATTACAACACGAAGCATTTCGAAGATATGATTTTCGGTGAAAATGGCGTAAAAGGTCCGAATGGAGAAACATTTGTTTCACAGAAACAATATTATGAAGAACAATCTGGTGGTACGTATACGATTGAAGGAAAAGCATATGGATGGTTAAAACTTCCTGGTACTGCAGCATTTTATGGTGCTGATAGAACAAATGGCGGTCATGATAATGTTGCACCCGGTGGATCGAAAATATTAGTAAAAGATGTATATAACGCGGCTAAAGCAGCAGGTGTCCCATTACAAGATTACGATTTAGAAGATTCACATGATTTAGATGGAGACGGTAACTTCTGGGAGCCAGACGGTTTAGTCGATCACTTACAAATCATTCACTCTGGGATGGGACAAGAAGCAGGTGGTGGTTCATTAGGTGATAACGCAGTTTGGTCACATCGTTCAGCATCATTTGTGGATCTAGATGGACTTGGAACAGGTCTTCCTGGCTTCTACGATTACACAGTTATGCCGGAAGATGGGGCAACTGGTGTTTTCGCTCACGAGTATGGTCATGACTTAGGCTTACCGGATGAATATGACACTGCTTATTCTGGAACAGGCGAAGCTGTTGCTTATTGGTCCATTATGTCTGCAGGTTCTTGGGCTGGTAAAATTCCTGGAACAGAACCGACTGGATTCTCTCCGTGGGCTAAGCAATATTTCCAATCTACATTAGGTGGCGAATGGTTTGAACCAGCCGTATTAGAATGGAAAGATGTTTCTTCGAAAGGTACACAGTTTTTATTAGATCAAGCAAATTCACCACTCGGTAAAAACAACCAAGTTGTTCGCATCAACATACCGAAAAAAGAAACACCTGTGAACACACCTAAATCTGGTAACTTCGAATTCTGGGGTGGTCAAAAAGATGAAAGCGATTCAAACATGGTGACAAACGTTGATTTGACAGGAAAAACTTCTGCTACATTAACTTTTGATGCTTGGTACGAAATTGAAGAAAAATGGGATTTTGCATTTGTACAAGTTTCTAAGGACAACGGTGCGACATGGAAATCTCTTGGTAATGCAAACACGAGAAGTGATGTTGTGGCTGAAGGTTATCCAACAATCCTAAATTCAATGCCAGGACTAACAGGTCATTCTAATGGTTGGACTGAACAATCGTTCGATTTGAGTGAATATGCAGGCCAAAACATTAAACTTCGTTTACGTTCTGTAACGGACTGGGGTACTTCGGAACTTGGTTTCTTTGCGGATAATGTGAAAGTAGTAGCTGATGGACAAACAATCGTAGAAGATGGCGCCGAAACAGAACCAACTAAGTTCACTTTGAATGGGTTTGAGCGTTTCAATGGTAATAAATTTATGAATCATTACTATTTACTAGAGTGGAGAAATCATGCAGGTGTGGATGCAGGTTTAGGCAACATTGCTCGTGGTAATTCACTAATGAGCTATGATGGTGGTTTAGTCGTGTGGTATGTGGATGACAGTTACACGGATAACTGGACTGGGGTTCACCCTGGAGATGGTTTCTTAGGGGTTGTTGATGCACATACGAAAACCGATTTAACATGGAACATTAAAAATGGTACACCGGTTCAAGCAAGTTCTCGCTACCATTTAGCGGATGCAGCATTCGGATTGAATAAAACATCTGGATTGAATCTGATTTATCCAACTCAAACGTTGAATTATGCAAGCCAACAAGGCGTTCGATTGTTTGATGATGCAAATTCATATAGCAATTCATTTATGCCAGATGCAGGTCGCGATTTGCAGTCTTTGGGTTTGAAAATCACTGTAAATGGTCAAGCTGCTGATAAGTCTGTTGGTTCAATCGTCATTTACAAATAACCATCAAGCCCAATAACGTTACTGTTATTGGGCTTTTTTCATTTATATGGTTAACTTTGTATTTATTCAGTTATTATCATTGTTACTGACGAAGATGAAAACAGCAAAACCGTCCTAGCCATGGAGGGATTCCCATCTGCCACTGAAGAGGAGCATTCCGTATTTCAGGATGCCCATGAAGTCATTCAACACGGGTTGGCAGGAACGTTCGATCAATTGGATGCCTTTATTGAGCAGTTAAGAGATTAAAATAGAAAAATGCACCCGCTATTTATATGCGGGTGCATTTTTTGAATTAGCCTATTACATGAACAACGAAATTCATCAGGAACAATCCTGCAATAACGTAAAGTGCCGGCGATACTTCTCGCCATTTACCAATCGCAATTTTCAGGATTGGATACATGATGAAGCCGATTGCAATGCCATCAGCAATGCTATAAGTGAACGGAATCATTGCAATGATGAACAGTGCAGGGAAACTTTCGCTCAAGTCTTTCAACTCGAGATTGCGAATGTTCTGCAGCATCAAACTGCCGATAATGATTAGAATCGGTGCAATGGCGCTATCCGGAATCAGTTTGATAACCGGAATGAAAAAGGCAGCCACTAAAAACAACAATCCTGCAGTCACGGTTGTCAGTCCTGTTCGACCACCCGCTACCATTCCGGCAGCACTTTCAACAGAAGCAACAGTGGGACTCGTACCGAAAATACCGGACATCATCGCAGACACTGAGTTTGCCTGAAACGCACGACTAAATCTGTCTGGACGGTTGATAAATCCAACGTGCCCATGGACTAGCCCAATGTTCTCAAAGACAATGACCATTGTCAGCGAAAATACTGCAATCCAGAATGTCATGGACAGGAAATTCTCAAATGATAGTGCACCAAATGCACCAAATGCGTCAGCCAAGCCTAAAGAGGCATTGTCTGTCTGATTGACATCAATCAATCCGAAGAAATACGCAATGATGGTTCCGGACACAATCGTGATGAGAAAATTCCCAGGTACGTTGCGGATGAACAACACGATTGCTACTAAAAACGTCAAGACAGTCGCAAGCACATGTGCTTCACCCAAAGACCCAAGTGCCAAAATGGAACTTGAGCCTTTTTCGACGATGCCGCCTTTTTCTAGACCAATTAGCATAAGGAACAATCCAAGACCGACAGTGATCGCTTCTTTGAGTGAATGCGGTACAGCAGCACTTAATATTCTCGAGAAAGGCGTAAATGCAATGAACACAAAAATGACGCCAGACACAAAAACAACAGCCAGTGCTTCCTGCCAGGAAAGACCCATTGATTGAACCATCGTATAGGAAAACAACGCATTGATTCCCATTCCTGGTACAAGCAAAATTGGAACATTCCCCCAGAAGCCCATAATCAGACATCCGAACACAGAAGCTGCAATCGTTGCAACAATCGCTGCTTCGAGCGGCATTCCCGCTTCAGACAAGATAAGTGCATTGACCGCAATGATGTAAACCACCGTAAAAAATCCGATGATTCCTGCCATTACTTCCCGCTTTACCGTCGTTCCGTTCGTTTTAAGACCGAAAAATCGGTCAAACCAATTAAACATGTTTTCAACCTTCTATAAAATTAGCCCTCTCCCAACCCGCTCTGCCTGATAAACAGGTAAGCCACTAAGGATTCTAATCATAAAAAGGTCATCTGTCAATCTTTTGAGGTCGTAGATGGGGATCTATTCGCGGTTTTGGAAGTTCTATTCGCGATTCTCGCCTTTCTATTCGCGATTTCAATCATTTCATAGTATTTCCACGTCCAAAACATACAAAAAGACGTCCCTTTGCCAGGCACGTCTTACGCTTTTTCTTCAAGGCTTCTTTTTCTCGTTGTCTTTTGATTTTTGGTTGATAACAAAATGTGTCAATGGATGGTCTGACCCTGTGAACAGTTTTGTTATATACGAAGTGGTGTAGTTATACCCTGTGTCAATTTTTTCTGCTAAGTAATTCGTTCGTTCGAAGAGGATGGATCGGAAATGATCAACTTGTCTTAAGATTTTTTCCGTCAGTGCTTCCTGGTTATCAAGCCGGCTCATTACTTCCGTATGAGTATTTTCTTGGGCATTCATTTGATGCGCCATCTGTTTTTGGAGAATCAGTTGCTCATCAACCTTTTGTTCCAGTTGCTCATTTCTCAACCCTACTTTGTCTAACCGATTCGCTACCTCTTGATTTGAAAGGCTTAGCTGGTTCATGTAATTCATTAAATCTTTGTTGCCTAACGTTTCATTTTCCAATGTTGTTTGTAAAGCTTCACTTTTTCCATCTAGTTTCTTCAACCAATCCAACACTTGATTTTCAACCTTTTCATGGTGGTAATTCACTTTCTTTTGTTCATTGAATCCATGTTGGAAAAACTTCCACTGATTGGTTTGTTTCGTAGCTTGATTTTCCAATAAATCTTTCAGTTCACTAAATGACCGATGCAATTTTTCACTTGTTTTTTGCTGTTCTTCCAACAAATCAGTTAAGTGATTCTGTTTGAAAAATGATTGATTGGGCTCTTGTATTTGCCCATGATTTTTATAAACATCCGGGTGCTTATCTGAATTAATAAATAATCCCATCGCTACTTACACCCCTTTCCTGCAATTCTTTTTCTATCTTATGCAACAAATGCCATATTGGCATTCAGTTCGGAATTAAAGCCGATTTTTCAAGCAATCGAACGGAAAATTTTTTCTCCTTTTCGAATCTATCTGAAGACCTTCTTTCATACACTTACTAAGAAGTTTGATAGATAAAGGGGTTATGAATGATGAAATTAACATATCCGATGTTGTTCCTTGTTGTACTTGTTTTCACTTTATTTTCTTTGCCAACTCCGAGTCTTGCTAAAGAAGATTCAAATCGGTACATAGCATTGCATGACCGTTTATTGGCGTTCGAAAAAGAAGAAGTCCGCCTGGTGAACGCACAAATACTGGTTCCATTCGAAAAAATGTCACGTTATTTGTATGCGGACATTCAAAAGTCAGACAAACAAATCACAATCACAAAAAATGATACGTCCATTTCTTATAATTTTCTAACCACTGAAACGACAGTCAATCAAGTGATTATTTCCGACAACGCGGTCCAAATGATCGACGATATTCTGTACATTCCAGTTCGCTTGTTAGGAGAATCCACAGATTTCAAAGTTGATTACTTATCCGACATCTTAACAGTAAGACTTTATACGGATCGATACCCCCATCTGAGCCATCCGCAGTTTATTCAACAAATAAGGAAGAAACGTAACGAAACTGCATCACCGAAACCAACTCCACCTGCTGAGCCTGGAAAGCCAATTGTTTATTTGAGCTTTGAGGATGGACCGAATCGCTATACATCCGAGCATTTAAAAATCATGAGAAATTATAATGTAAAGGGCACGTTCTTTTTCGTTGGAAATCAGATTTCAAGTTTCAAATCATTGACTCAGCAAACTTATAATGAAGGTCACACCCTCGCTCTTCACAGCATGACGCATGACCGTAAGAGCGTTTATGCATCCGCACAAGCGTTCATAGGTGAAATGAAGAAAGAAACGGAAATGATTCAATCGCTGACTGGGTTCAAACCTACGTTGGTTCGTACCCCCTATGGAAGCAAGCCCTACGTAACGTCTGCCATGCGTAGTTTACTGAAACAGGAAGGCTACAAAATGTGGGATTGGGATGTCGATACATTGGATTGGAAAATATCAGAAGCCAATTTCCAACAAATTATCACGAGTGTTATAAGGGGCGTGGAGAAAGCCGTTCGGGCCAAGGATCAACACATTGTGATATTACTCCATGATCGTGTACAGACCACAAAAGCTTTACCTGGAATCATTGCCTGGCTAATCGAACAAGGGTATTCAATTCAGCCATATAAGTCTGAGTTGCACGTTCCACAAAATTTTTGGCATGATAATGAGCTTTAGAGGAACCAATTTTTAATGAGCCATTGAAGACATTTCTTAAATTTTTTTATCAAACATCGTTTTAATTCAATCCATATAAAAAAGGGAGTAGCTTTTAATCTACTCCCTTCAAAAATTGCTTATATACCGCCTAGGTATGCTAATTTGATTTGCTCACTTGCTTGTAACTCTGCAGCTGGCCCTGAAACGACCACGCGTCCAGTTTCAATTACGTAACCTCGGTTTGCAATGGATAAGGCAACGTTGGCATTTTGTTCAACTAATAATATCGTCGTACCTTCACGATTGATTTCTTCAATAATTTGAAAAATAGTCTTTACCATAAGCGGTGCTAGGCCCATGGATGGTTCATCAAGCAAAAGAAGTTTTGGTTTTGCCATGATGGCTCTTCCCATCGCTAACATTTGTTGCTCCCCACCCGAAAGTGTGCCCGACATCTGTTTTCGTCGCTCAAATAATCGAGGGAAAAGTTCATACACCTTATCAAAATCTTTGCTTATTTCTTTTGAATCTTTTCGTAGATAAGCCCCTAACTCCAGATTTTCCAGAACGGTCATATTCGAAAAAACACGTCTTCCTTCTGGAACATGAGAAATTCCGGCTTTCACAATGCCTTGAGCTGGTTTACCTGCGATTGAAGAATTCATGTAATTAATGATTCCTGATTTGGGCTTAAGTAATCCTGAAACTGTTTTTAGTAGAGTGCTTTTTCCGGCTCCATTTGCTCCGATTAACGTTACAATTTCACCTTCGTTGACTTCAAGTGAAATTCCTTTTAGTGCCTGTATATTTCCATAGTAAACGTCCAATTGATCTACTTTAAGTAAAGTCATTTCGGAACCTCCTCTCCTAAATAGGCCTCAATCACTTTAGGATGGTTACGGATGTATTCAGGTGTGCCATCAGCTATTAATACCCCATGGTCTAACACATAAATTCTTTCACAGATACCCATAACCAAGTTCATATCATGCTCAATTAATAAAATCGTTAAATTGAACTTTTCTCGAACAAATGCGATTAATGACATTAAATCGTGTGTTTCTTTATGATTCATCCCCGCCGCCGGTTCGTCTAATAATAATAATTGAGGTCCCGCTGCTAAAGCACGGGCAATTTCCAATCTTCTTTGCTTACCATAAGGAAGATTTTTTGCAATCTCATCTTTGTATTGGTCCAATTCGAAAAGCTTGAGAAACTCTAAAGATTTCTCTTCCATTTCTTTTTCACCAGAAAAGTGAGAAGGCAAACGCAAAATCGAGCTAAACATCGAATGCTTTGCTAATGAATGATAAGCAACTTTCACATTATCTAAAACAGATAATTCATTAAAAAGTCGGATATTTTGAAACGTACGACTAATTCCCCCACGGGTTACTTGATATGGCGCCAGTCCATTCAAACGTTTTCCGTTGAATACAATCTCACCTTCTGTTGGTACATACACGCCAGTCAATAAGTTAAAGCTAGTTGTCTTTCCAGCACCATTAGGTCCTATAAGACCAATTAACTCTCCCTGATGGATTTCTAAGTTAAAATCAGAGACAGCCTTAAGTCCACCAAAATGAATGCCAACATTTTGTACTTGAAGTAAAGGTTTACTTACCATATTGGTTGTCTCCTTTCGAACTTTTCCATGATTTAAAATAATCGGTTATTTCGCGTGTTCCCATTAATCCTTTAGGTCGGTATAACATGACAATGATTAAAATAAGACTATAGATAATCATACGTGTTTCGGGATAACTTTGAAGAAAAGTCGATACAATCGTTAACAGCACTGCTGCAATAACTGCTCCAGATAAACTTCCTAATCCACCTAACACAACGTATATTAAAATATCAAATGATTTTAAAAACGTGAAGTTTGTAGGTTGAATAATATAAAAATTATGAGCATATAAAGCACCTGCAACCCCTGCAAAAAACGACCCTATAACAAAGGCTGTCACTTTGTAATAAGTTGTATTTATTCCCATAGCATCTGCAGCAATCTCGTTTTCTCGTATAGAGATACATGCGCGTCCATGTCTGGAATTAGTAAAGTTCACAATCACAATAATCGTAATTACTAAACAGACGAAAGAAGTTGTCCATGTAGTTAATTGATCAACTTGCATACCTGCTGCCCCACCAACATAGTCAATGTTAAGAAAGACAATACGAATAATTTCTCCAAATCCTAATGTGGCAATTGCCAAGTAATCACCTTTTAATCGTAAAGAAGGAATTCCAACGAGCATTCCGGCTAATGCAGCAACCAAACCAGCCATGACGATTGCAAGAGCAAAAGGTAGCTCAAGTTTCATTGTTACGATAGCTGATATGTATGCCCCAATTGCCATGAATCCCGCATGACCAATTGAAAATTGTCCCGTAATCCCAATTACTAAATGTAAGCTTACGGCTAATATTATATTGATGATAATAAAGATGAGTGTGTTTGAATAAAACTGATCCAAAACTCCACCGGTGATGAGAAATTGGATAACTCCATAAATCACTACCGATAAAATGATAAATAACCAGAATCCCTTTATCTTTTTCATATGTGCCTTCACCTACACTTTCTCTCGTGTATTTTTCCCAAAGATGCCATTCGGTCTGAAAATTAGAATTAAAATTAGAATGATGAAAGCTGCCGCATCTCTCCATAATGAGAATCCTAAGCCACTTACCACCGTTTCAACAACTCCAAGGACAAGACCTCCGACCATTGCTCCTGGAATAATACCAATACCACCTAAAACGGCAGCAACAAAAGCCTTCAACCCTGGAATAACTCCCATTAATGGTTCGATCTTTGTATAATACACGCCAAAAATAACACCAGCGGCTCCAGCTAAAGCTGAACCAATCGCAAAGGTAGCTGAAATCGTATTATCAACATTTATACCCATCAATTTTGCTGCGTCTACATCATGTGAAACGGCACGCATTGCTTTACCAATTTTTGTTTTATGTACGATTAATTGCAAAATAATCATAAGTATCACTGATACAGAAAGGATTAAAATAGACTGACTGCTAATTTGAGCCCCGAATAAATCAAAAGAAATATTAGGCACTACATCTGGATATGCTTCCGGTTGAGCACCTCTAACATATATGACACCGTATTCAATAAGAAGTGAAACCCCAATTGCGGTAATTAAGGCGGCTATGCGAGTTGCATTTCGAAGTCGTTTATAGGCAATTCTTTCAATGAGGACACCAAATGCTGCACATGCAACCATTGACAATAATAATGCTGGGAAAAATCCAAGTCCAAACGCGGTAATTGAATAAAACCCAATAAAAGAACCTACCATGAATACGTCCCCATGGGCGAAGTTGATTAATTTAATAATTCCATAAACCATCGTGTAGCCAAGTGCGATTAACGCATAGATGCTGCCGAGTGATATTCCGTTAATTATCTGTTGAATCCATTCCATGTATTCTCACTCCCTTATAAATTCTCAACATCTTAATAAAAACAAGATGAGAGGATGGTTGTTCCATCCTCCCATCTCAAGTTAAATCATTAAGGATTTACTTTTGTATTAAAGACTTGTTTGCCATCTTTGTATTCCAAAATTGTTGCAGACTTGATTGGATTATGTTGCTCATCAATTGTTACATTTCCAGTAACTAAAGATAAATCTTTCGTTGCTGCTAGTTCATCTTTAATCTTAGTTGTATCTAAATCTCCTGCACGTTCAATTGCGTCTGCTAACAAATAGACAGAATCATAACCAAGTGCGTTAAATGCGTCAGGTGATGCGCCGTCATATTTATCAGAGAAGCTCTTAACGAATTTTTGAATTTTCTCATCTGGATCTTCAGAAGAATAGTGATTTGTAATAAATGTATTATTAAGTGCTTCTGCACCTGCTAATTCAACTAACTTCGGAGAATCCCAACCATCAGCACCCATTAGAGGAACATCAATGCCCATTTCTCGAGCTTGTTTTACAATCAAACCAACTTCTTCATAATAACCAGGAATAAAAATGAAGTCTGGTTTTGCTGATTTAATACGCGTTAATGTCGAGCGGAAATCTGTATCTTTCGCAACGTACGCTTCTTCAGCTACAATTTTCCCACCAGCTTCTCCAAACGTTTCTTTGAAAGATTTTGCAAGCCCTTTTGCGTAGTCACTTGAACTATCAGAAAAGATAGCTACGTTTTTAATTTTCAACTCATTTGCTGCAAAGTTAGCTGCCACTGTTCCTTGGAATGGGTCGATGAACGAAGTTCGGAAAGCAAACTCGTTTACACTACCATCTTCATTAACAGTTACGTTTGGACTTGTACCAGAAGGTGTCAGTAGAATTGTTTTATTCTTATTCGCAATTTGTGCTTGTGCAACTGTATTACCGCTTGTAGCTGCACCAATAATTGCAGTAACTTTGTCCTTGCTTGTTAATCTAATGGCCCCACTTGTTGCTTCTGAACCCTCGGATTTATTATCCACTTTAATAATTTCAATTTCTTTACCGTCGACTCCACCGGCTTTGTTAATTTCTTCAACAGCAAGGTCGATTCCTTTTGAGATTGAAGAACCAAAAGAAGCAACACCGCCAGAAAGCTCTAAGTTCGCACCAATTTTAATGGTGTCTCCGTTAGCTGAACCCCCACCTTCTGCTCCGCAACCAGTTAAAATACCAGCTAGTAATGTAGAAACCACAGCCAATTTCGTAAACTTTCTCTTTATCATACGCAATCCCCTTTTTGATAATTCTGAAAACTTAATTCACAAAATGTTTATGTGAGTTTAGTAGTCAGATACTATCATTATTTTATAGTAAGCAATTTGATTGTAAAACAAGATAGCCGTTTAGTCTATGTTATTTTTTGTTAATTTAGATATTTCGGAATATTAATTAACATAATATAATGATTTTTAAAATTATTTGTTGTATAAGTGTGACTTTTATTAATATTATTTATCGAGAATAAATAGTTAGAATACTCTTTTTTATTTATTATCATTTATATTTATCCGAAACCTAAAGCTGAATCAAAACGTATAGATGGAATAATAGGTAAAAAATGTTATTACCACGATAATTATTCTGATACTAGGAGCGAGGTTTTGAAAAAGTTTATCACTTTAAGCGTAACTATTTTAATTATTGGGAGTTTGCATGGAATTACTGCTTTTATATTTGACTCTAATTTTGTTGATATTGCCATTCCCTTCGGGTTAGCAGCTATATTCTTGGCATACATTTTTACAAACAAGGGCGGGGCCTTAAGTCGTCAGATGGATAGGCAGATTCAAGGAGAAACCGGTATTCGAATGGCCACGACAAAAAAAGTGACCAGTCAATCATTTGTCTTCCTCGGATCAATTGTGTATTTTTCTCTGGCGCTATTACTTACACTTTATATTTATAAAGATTATTTCATTAATTAATAAGGAACTTAAAGGAGGTTTTTATGAGAAGTTTTGACGTCAGATCATTAAAATTTGTACTGGTCATCCATACTGACTGCCGCTCGAATATAGGCTTGAAACAGTATTTATGAAACCGAAGATAGGAAAACAAACGCCCGATACAAAAAATTTTATTCGGTTAGGTGATAAGAAATAATCGTTGTATGGTCTTCTTTAGTCTTAAGCTCTGTTGAACATCGATATTGATAATTAAGCAAATTAAAAAGGACTCAATTGAGTCCTTTTTTGAATTTTTATTAATATTTGACCAATGCATGCAGTAAGTATGTAAAAGATTTTTACCGGTTATTTATTTAGGTATCACGGGAATCCACAGTTCATGTCTTGGTTTATGTTTTGGTCCGTAATAACCTTCGATACATGGTAAATTAGCAAGTTCATAACCCGAAGTTGAAGCCCATTCGGAATATAAATGCTTCCATGACATATTAATTAATTCCTGCCTAAACCCATCTTTTTTTGCACTTCCCCAAAGCATCGGAATAATTTTAAAAGCCCTGCTTGTTTTTACTGACTTACTCTTTCCCACAATTCTCATTTCAAAATCAAGATTTCAATTCTGTACTCCATTTCCGTGTCCCCTTAATTGAAATTTGATTTCATTAACCAATAAACTAAAATTCTATTTCCTTTATCACTCTTGCCGGGTTTCCACCTACAATCACATTTTCAGGAACATCTTTCGTCACGACTGCCCCGGAAGCAATGACAACATTATCACCAATCGTTATACCTGGATTGATGATTGCACGCCCACCGATCCAAACGTTGTCACCGATTGTAATAGATTTTCCGTATTCGTGCATCGTGTTCCGTTCTGCCGGATGAATCGGGTGGGTTGCCGTATACAAATGGACGCCAGGTCCCATAAAGCAATTGTCTCCTATACGTACTTCACACACATCGAGAATGACGCAATCGAAGTTAGCGAAAAAGTTCTCTCCTACGTGGATGTTGTATCCGTAATCGCATCGGAATGTGGGTTCAACGTATAAGCTTTTACCCGTTGAGCCAAACAAATTCTTCAGCTTCTTCACTCTCTTGTCCGTCTCATATTCAAGTGTATCGTTAAATAATCTGGTTTTAAGTCGGGCTGTCCCCCGTTCGATTGTCAGTTCCGGATCTGCGGGATTGTACATATCACCAGCAAGCATTTTCTCTTTTTCAGTAGCCAAATGGTGTACCTCTTTTCTATCGCAACTTTTATAAATCGAATCTTTTTCTAATTAACTCCGCAGTTTCAGCTGCAGTCAAATGCGTATTGTTAACTTTTATGTAGTTTTCCTTCTTAATTTCCCCATCGATTGAGTTAAGCCTAAATTTATTAGCTACGCTTTTCAGATGTGCCTCTGACCATGATATGTCTCGTTTGGTTGGTTTGTGTTCAAGGCGATGAGGGGATTTATTTCGTTCAAGTCTTTCATCCATACCAGCCTGCAACTCAACGATATAGACTATCGCTCCTTTTGATTCGAAAATTCGACTTATTTTCTCGACATAATCCCAGTCGACTTGCACATCGAAACGCCACACAAACGTAAAAATCACACCGTACATCTCACTTATCGCAAACTCCTCGAACATTTGCTGACGGAATGATTTAACCAACCGATTTCCCGCTTCGGTGCCGTAATCAAAAAATGGATGGACGAGCTCGATGGTCAGATGATTATGAAACAGCTTTAAGTCCGTTATCTTTTCCAGTTCATGCCCGACTGTCATCTTCCCGACAGCCTGGGGTCCCACGATGATGACAAATTTCATATTTTCCTTTCCTTTCCTGTTTTTACTTTGATAACAGAATTTCGCTACAAATCCAACAAGTGTGGTGCCTGACACCCAGACCCAGCTTTTCTCATCTAACCAAAGGCTTTGAAGATGTTTTCGGGAAGATGAGTGYCCAACCGATGACGACAGCTCCCAGTAGGAGAATAAAATAGATGGGTAATGCGTAAGGGACCTTCAATGCTAAGTGATGAGCTCCGTAAAAGAGTCCGGTGACTAAAGCGAGCAATAAGGTTTTGGCGGATTTGGCTTCTTTAATGAATTTGAACGACTTAGAAAACGGATGAATCTCATTGTCGAGCAGTTTGTAGGTCACGAGAGTCTGTACAATACCAGCTAGGAAGATAATGACCAACTGCGGCAGGAGACTGACCGAAAACAACCAAGTAAAACCAATGCTGACGACAAGGAAGATTGGCATGTATAGTTTCACGATGAACGATTTTAGTGTCGCGCTATATGTTGACGTAATCTRCTCAAGGGGAGTGGTCTTGAATATCCAGCTTGCTTTGTCGTTTCCTGAGTATTGGAGCATTTGAATGACTGCAGGTATCATAAAATTACAGAAGTAAATTGATAAGTATCCGTTCCCACTTGAAACTTCCTCCATGGAACTAAAGCGGGTTTGATTCACCACGAATAGGAAGGGGATGAAAAGGGACAAGGCCAATACCGGATAAACCTTCAGTTTGAATTCCCTGTCCTTCTCCATCATCAATCCTGCAAAACGGAACATCGCTCGTTCTTCATTTGTTCGACATAGAATCTTTGCCCAGAATTCGTTAACGCCACTCCATCTCTTCTTGCTTTTGGTTGAGTGAGTCAGCAACTTCTGCAAATTCCGTTCGAATGAAGGCATCATCTTCACGTAAACAATCAATGAAATAACCGGAACCAGTAAGGCTAGGATGGATAATCCAATCAATGGTGTGGAAAAATCCCCGCGCAACAACAGTTCGAATGGGGCACCGAACCAGAAGGCAGGAACAAAGAGATGCCACCAGTCGAATTGATAAATAAATCCTGATGTGGTGAACTCAATTGACCTCCCAACAAGTTGGTACCCCAAGAAGATACCGATGCTCAAGATGATTTGGACATAGTTGATGATGTCTTTAAGACGCTCGCCATCAAAAAATTTCAACACCAACAAATATAACAGTGCCGTTAACACTACAACGAACAGGCTAACAAAAATTAAGACCCCCACAAACAACAGAGCAAATAAGGGACCTTGGCTGAACAAACTGACAGCTACCGGAACAGTAACAAAAGCACAGGTAATTGACACCATATAAATTAGCACATGAATGGTTTTGGCCGCCTGGACGGTCCGATTGTCAACCGGTCGGCTATTCAACATGGTTTTATCCCTTAAATCCAACAAAACGGTTGAAAAGTCGGTGATCATGGTGGTCATTAGGATGAAGATGATGATGCCGAAAACCAGGCTTAATTGAATCATATAGTTTTCACCCAGCAGGATGAAGGGAATCAAAATCAACCCGTAGAGTGCATAAATGCCCAATGATTTCAGGAAGTGATTTTCTCCTTCTTCTGGATTGGCTCCATCGAAAATGGTTGGTACACGACGGTCATCCATCGTAAGCTTCAATTGAAGAATTTTTCGCATGACGTCGTAATCAATACCTACTGCTATGAACAATTTACGAAATACATCCAGCATTCTCAGTGAGCGAAAATTATCCATGCTGTTGTCCCCCCGCCATTGTCGTGACAAGGCGTAAGGCAATATTCCGATGTTCATTAAAACCCGTCAATTGATTGAAAATGTCTTCTAGAGACCCTTGTTCACTTTGCATGACCAACTCCTCGAACGTTCCATCTGCTACAATCTCACCTTCCACTAGAAGGATGATTCGAGTACTGATTTTTTCGACGACATCCATGATGTGGGACGAATAGAAGATGGTTTTGCCTGCAGCTGCAAGCAATGTGATCATTTCCTTGACGACCATCATGCTGTTGGCATCAAGCCCGCTCAACGGTTCATCGAAAAATAATAAATCCGGGTCATGTAACAAGCTTGAGATAATCAAGACTTTTTGTTTCATTCCCTTCGAAAAGGAAGAGATGCGGCTGTCATACACTTTCTCCAGTCCGAAATCCCTCAGCAAGTCGAGTGCTTTGTGCTCTGCTTCTTTTCGATCAAGTCCATAAAGCTCACCTGTGAACGTCAAATATTCCCGTGGCGTTAAGGTCTCATACAGTTCCGCATTTTCAGGAACATAGCCAATTTTTTTCTTATATGTAATGTCACCGTCAGTAATATCCTGACCGAAAATCTCCACTTTTCCCTTGTATCCATTAATCAGGCCCAGCATGATTTTAACGGTGGTACTTTTCCCTGCTCCATTCGGCCCAATATAGCCAATGATTTGACCTCGGTAAACGTCCAAATTGATTCCTTTTAAGACGGATTTATTTCCGTAATTCATCTTCAAATCGGTAAGTGACAACATCTTTTCTCTTGATCCATTCATGTTAATTCCCCCTATTACCAGTTTAACATGTTTCCAACATTTGGATATACCTATACAATTCTTTTAATGCTGTAATACATGGATACACTCTTGCATTAATTATTCAAACTGAGTAAAAGGCAAAAGTGCAACATGTCGACAAAGGTTAAGCTACACCTGCCATCAGATGTGACGTGTGTAAAATGAAAAAGGAGCATACTTTCCATTGTGGAAGTACACCCCTATTTGTATACCTATGGCAGTACTGTTGTTCCCATCAAGTAGCGATCACATTCCCTCGCTACCTCACGCCCTTCGTTAATGGCCCATACAATCAAGCTTTGCCCGCGACGCATATCACCTGCAGAAAAAACACCTTCTACATTTGTTGCATACTTGCCGTATTCCGCTTTGACCGTAGAGTTTCGGTTTGTTTCAACATTCAATTGCTGAAGAAGTCCTTGCTCCGGACCATTAAACCCTATGGCAAGCAAAACAAGATCAGCTGGCCATACTTTCTCGGTCCCGGGAATTACTTCGCGGACACGGTTTCCATTTTCATCGATGCGGAGTTTTACATTAATAGTATGAACTTCTTTGACGTGACCATCTTCGTTCCCTACAAAATGTGTGGTTTGAACGGCATAGGCGCGTGGGTCTTCTCCAAATTTACTGGCCGCCTCTTTTTGGCCATACTCCATACGATGGATGATGGGATATTGTGGCCAAGGATTACCCRACTCGTCACGCACCGCACCTTTTTTATCGTAAATATCAAACTGCGTTAAACTTTTGCAATCATGACGAACGGCTGTCGCCAGACAATCTGTCCCTGTATCGCCACCCCCAATTACAACGACCTCTTTGCCTTCCGCTGAAAGGAAATTGCCATCTTGAAGATTTGAATCCAGCAAACTTTTAGTATTGGCATGAAGGAAGTCCATGGCGAAATGAATGCCTCTTAATTCTCGACCCTCCAATTGGATGTCACGATGAACCGTTGCCCCTCCACATAAAATGGTCGCATCAAACTCAGTTTGTAGTTTTTCAACAGGGTAATTCTTTCCAACTTCTGTTTTGGTAATGAACGTAATGCCTTCTTGAATTAATAAGGCAACCCGTCGTTCCACCATTTCGTATGGCAATTTCATTTCAGGAATTCCATACGTCAACAATCCGCCTACGCGATCGTTACGTTCGAAAACCGTTACCCAGTGCCCTGCTTTATTTAATTGCGCTGCCGCAGCAAGACCAGCTGGTCCAGATCCGATGACCGCTACTTTTTTTCCTGTACGTTTTTCGGGGGGCTCGGGAACGACCCAACCTTCTTCAAAACCTCTGTCGATAATGGCACGTTCTACGGTACGAATGGCAACAGGAGGTTCGTTTATTCCAAGGACACACGCACCTTCACATGGAGCTGGACAAGCTGTACCTGTAAATTCAGGGAAGTTGTTCATTTCATGTTCACGCTTCAAGGCTTCCTGCCATTGCCCCTGATAAACAAGGTCATTCCATTCAGGTATCAAGTGATATACCGGACAACCGGATGTCACCCCGTTGATTTCAGTTCCTGTATGGCATGTAGGCACTCCGCAATCCATGCAGCGTGCTGCTTGTATCTGCACTTCCTGTTCCGTCATCGGTGCAGTATAATCCTGCCAATCCTTTACACGATGTTGCGGTTCACGTTCTCGTTGCGAATGACGCTCATACTCCATAAATCCAGTTGGCTTTCCCATCGTATCCCTCCTTTTCGCCAGATTATTTTTCCGCTCCTACTTTTTTACTTTCCTCAAATGCAGTCATTTGTGCATCGAATACCGTTAAGCCACTATCGTGAAGCTCTTTGATTCGATCGTTTATCGTTAAATAGGATTTCGGAATAACTCGCACAAATTGTGATGAGTATTTCTCCCAGTAAGTTAAAATGCGTTTGCCCAGTCCACTGCTTGTATACTCCACATGCTTTTCAATCATTGAGAAGACCTCATTCAACTCTTCTTTATTTTCAATTGGCTGGATATGAACGAGCTCCGCATTGCACTTGGATAGGAATGTTCCATCTTCATCAAAGACATACGCTACACCACCAGACATCCCTGCAGCGAAATTGCGTCCGGTTGAGCCAAGAACGACCACTTTTCCACCCGTCATATATTCACAGCCATGATCGCCAACTCCCTCTACCACTACGTCGGCACCACTATTACGGACACAGAAACGTTCTCCAGCGACTCCTTGGATATATGCCTCCCCGGCTGAAGCCCCGTAAAAAGCAACGTTACCGATGATAATATTTTTCTCGGGTGGGAATGTGACCACTGGATCGGGATGAACGATGATTTTCCCGCCAGACAATCCTTTTCCAACAAAGTCATTCGAATCTCCAACGAGTCGAAGCGTTATTCCCCGGGGAATAAATGCACCAAAGCTTTGACCTGCAGATCCTTTTAACGTCAGACGAATGGTATCCTCAGGTAGTCCTTTTTCACCGTATCGTCGTGTGATTTCGCTGCCGAGCATTGTTCCGGTTACCCGGTTAATATTTCGAATTGCTGTTGTAAATTCGATTGGTTGTTGTTTTTCGATGGCGAATCGACAAATCGGTATCAGCTCCTGGAAATCGAGCGTTTTCTCTAAATCATGGTCTTGGTCTACTGTGTGATAGCGACCTACTTTTGCTGGCAGATTAGGTGAGTAAAGGAGTGCGGACAAGTCGATGTCTTTCGCTTTCCAATGGTCAATCGCTTCGTTTACTTCAAGTGCATCTGTGCGTCCCACCATTTCATTGATTGTTCTGAAACCAAGTTCAGCCATCAGCTCTCTCGTTTCAGTGGCAACAAAACGCATAAAGTTCGCGACATGTTCAGCATCCCCCGTAAATTTCTTACGCAGTTCAGGATTTTGCGTCGCAATTCCTACTGGACATGTATCCATATGACATACACGCATCATGACACAGCCGAGAACTACAAGTGGAGCGGTCGAGAATCCATACTCTTCTGCTCCGAGAAGTGTGGCCAATACTACATCTCTTCCGGTCATCATTTTCCCGTCTGTTTCCACAACGATTCGATCACGAAGTCCATTTAATAGCAAGGTCTGGTGCGTTTCAGCTAAACCGATTTCCCATGGCAGCCCTGTATGTTTCAGACTCGTACGAGGTGCCGCCCCCGTACCGCCATCATATCCACTGATTAATACAAGGTCTGCTCTTCCTTTTGCAACACCAGCAGCAATTGTTCCCACCCCAACAGCGGATACCAATTTAACGCTGATACGTGCTTGTGGATTAGCATTTTTCAAATTATGAATAAGCTCGGCTAAATCCTCAATGGAATAGATATCGTGATGCGGTGGAGGTGAAATGAGTTCAACCCCAGGTGTAGAGCCACGGACTTCTGCAATCCACGGATATACTTTCTTGCCAGGCAAATGCCCACCTTCACCTGGTTTTGCCCCTTGAGCCACTTTGATTTGGATTTCATCGGCATTGACAAGGTAATGGCTCGTCACCCCAAATCGGCCTGATGCCACTTGTTTAATTGAACTTCGTCTGGAATCTCCATTTGAATCAGGTGTGTAACGGTCGATATCTTCTCCGCCTTCACCTGTGTTACTTCTTCCGCCTACGCGGTTCATGGCAATCGCCAATGCTTCATGTGCTTCTTTCGAAATGGATCCATACGACATGGCACCCGTTTTAAAGCGTCGACAAATTGTCTCAACGGATTCTACCTCTTCAATCGGCACGGACTGTACTTTCTTAAATTTTAAAAGTCCACGCAATGATTGTAAGTTAGTTGTTTCATCAGTTAACAATTTCGTGTACTTTTTGAACAAGTCATAGTTATTTGTACGGCAAGCATGTTGAAGCGTATGGATGGTACTTGGATTGTATTGATGGTCTTCCCCGTTCGCACGGTATTGGAATTCATCACCAGCCTCCAGAGCCTGCTTGTTCCCACGATTTTCGCCAAACGCCATTTCATGACGCATAAGCACTTCTTTTTCAATCATTTGGATGCCGATTCCACCAAGTCGTGAAGATGTTCGTGTGAAATACTTCTCGATGACATCCATGTGAATGCCAACCGCTTCAAAAATTTGAGCACCACGATAACTTTGAATCGTAGAAATCCCCATTTTGGAAAGGACTTTAATGACTCCGTCTGTTACTGAATGGATATAGTTAGCTACTGCCTGGTCAAAGGACTCCAAGGCGATTTCACCTTTATCCATCAGGCTTCTTACTGAATCAAATGCTAAATATGGATTGATACCTTCGGCACCGTAACCGAGTAAGGTAGCAAAATGATGAACTTCTCTCGGTTCTCCTGACTCTATTAAAATACTAATTTTTGTACGCGTACCTTGGCGAATGAGATGATGATGCAACCCCGATACCGCAAGTAGTGCCGGAACGGCTGCATATTTTTCCGACGTGCCACGATCGGATAGAATCAACAACGTATGTCCTGCTTGAACTGCCTGGTCAGCTTTAACAAACAATGAGTCGAGTGCTTTTTCTAAATTGCATTCGTTACTTTCGCTTGATGTTGCGTCAAACAGCGTCGAGAATGTAATGGATTTAAAGCCTTCCATTTGTTGCGTTCTCAGTTTTTGGAGTTGTTGATTTGTCAGGACCGGTGTTTTCAAACGAATATGCCTACAGCTTTCTGGACCTGGTTTTACCAAGTTCCCTTCAGCACCTATCGTGGTATCGACCATCGTCACGATTTTTTCGCGAATGGCATCTATGGGTGGATTTGTTACTTGAGCAAAGAGCTGCTTAAAGTAGTTATAGAGTAATTGTGGTTTTTTCGATAAAACGGCTAGTGGGGAATCATAGCCCATGGAACCGACTGGATCTTTGCCTTCCATTACGAGGGGCTTAATGATTTTATTGAGTTCTTCTCTTGTATAGCCAAATACAAGCTGTTGTTTTAACAGTTCTTCACACATGTACACGGGTGGTTGTTCCACTGCTTCAGGTAAATCCTCTAAATCTTTCATATTTTTCAGCCATTCTTTATATGGCTGTTCAGAAGCAATTTGTAGTTTAATTTCTTCGTCCGGAATGATTGTTCCTTTTTCCAAATCAACCAAAAGAATTTTACCAGGCGCAAGTCTTCCCTTGTATTCGATATCATCGGCGAAAATATCCAATGCGCCAACTTCGGATCCCAGGACAATCATGCCACCCTTAGTTACATAATAACGGGCAGGTCTCAGTCCATTTCGATCAAGACACGCACAGATTTGGTTGCCATCTGTAAATACCAGTGCAGCCGGGCCATCCCATGGTTCCATCAATGTACTGTGGTATTCGTAAAAATCACGTTTTTCTTCTTTGATGGTCTGATCATTCGACCAAGGTTCGGGTACCATCATCATAGCTGTATGGGCCAAGGAACGTCCTGATAGATGTAAAAATTCAAAGCAATTATCGAACATCGACGAATCACTGCCGTCAGCATCGATGATAGGTAATACTTTTAACAAATCTTCCTGACTGAAAAACTCCGATTCGCATAGTTGCTCACGTGCGCGCATCCAGTTGACATTGCCTCTTAATGTATTAAATTCACCATTGTGGATGGWATATCGATTCGGGTGAGATCTCTTCCAGCTCGGGAAGGTATTTGTACTAAAGCGGGAATGAACAAGTGCTAAAGCGGATTTAAATTCCGGATGATTTAAGTCGATGTAAAACGAATCAAGTTGTTCGGGGATCAGCATGCCTTTGTAGACTATAGTGCGCGTCGATAAACTACAAATGTAAACATCCTCAAAGCCCTTCACACTTGCTAACTCTTTTTCAATTCGCTTGCGAATCACATAAAGCTTTCGTTCAAAATCCATTAGATTATTAATATCTTCAGATACTTGAATAAATAATTGCCTAATGGCAGGTTTGGTTTTTGCCGCCACTTTCCCTACAAATGAGTCGTTGATTGGAACAGGACGCCATCCCAGAAACAGTTGACCTTCTTCAGCAATAATCTGCTCAAAAACTTCTTTGCTTTTCATGCGCAAATCGTGATCTTTAGGTAAATAAACCATGCCAACACCATATTCGCTTTCTCTAGGCAACACGATGTTCTCCTTCTCACATTGTTTTTTAAAAAAACGATGGGGAATCTGCGTTAATATCCCAGCTCCGTCTCCTGTACTCGTGTCAGCGGATTGCCCACCGCGATGCTCCATATTGCAAAGCATGTTGATGGCATTCTGTACGATACCATGTGTCTTTCTACCGTTGATATTGGCAAGCATCCCAATCCCGCAAGCTTCGTGCTCTTGCTCAGGATCGTATAAACCTTGAGGTGCGGGATATCCAAACTTCGTCATGATAACATCTCCTTTCTATTAATCTGCTGAAAGATGTTCACTCTTTTCATGAAGGGGTTCTTCACTGTATGCACACTTTCAATTTTGGAAAGTATATCACAAAACAGCGTTAATACACAATTCGGATAATATTATTTATTCATTTTATTTAATAAATATAAATGAAAACGCTATCATTTTCTGTTCATTTTATTATTATATGCACCATAAATGCATACATACTCGCGTTTCGCATTATCTAATGCTCTATTGTATTTTTTCTTCTAAACATTCTTTATTCATCTTCAACAGCTCGGTTTATGAATTAGGAGTTTAGATAAGAGAAATTGGGTAAAACTATACATATGTAAATTTCTAAGGGAGGTTAATCATGAACGCGAAAGCTAAATTTCTAGCCATGCCACTGGCAGCTGCATTGTTATTAGGTGCTTGCGGTGAGGATGATAAAAAGGATGATATTGAAGTCGAGGACCCGATGTTAGAAGACAACGGGGAAAACGATATAGGTGGATGACTTAGTCATCTAAACGAAGAGATTGAGATCTCTTCGTTTTTTTATTATTTAAACAAATTAGCATTCCCTCAAAAAAACCCTAAGAAATTTGCACTGATCTAAAAAAGAGGTTAAAAAAACCGCAGGCACGAACGCCAACGGTTTCATAAATAGGTTTGTTGCCACAATAGCGGTTTCACTTTCCCAGTTCAATGAATAAATATCCAACCTGTCTTGGGGATTTAGCCAAATAAAAGTGATACACTGTCAGACTCTTTTATGATGAAGGAATGATAATTGAAAAACATGTTCCCTTCCCTTTTTCACTTTTTATTTCTATATCCCCGTTTAATTCTTTAATAATTCCATATGCAATCATAGTGCCGAGGCCAGTCCCCTCCTCTTTTAATGAATAAAACGGCATGGCGATTCGCTTTACCTCCTCAGGAGACATTCCAATTCCTGAATCGATAATCTCAATTACAATACTATTCTTTCCCTTTTTTACATTAATTCGTAGCATCCCGCCATTTGCCATGGCTTCAATCCCGTTTTTTATTATGTTAATTAAACACTGTTTAATTTTATCGGCATTTGCATTTATAGAAAGTGAATCATTAATACAGCTTTTGATTTCAATATTATGTAAGCTTGCTAGCGGTGAAATATTATTTATAACTTGATTGACAATTAGCCTAATATCTAATGAGTCTTTAACATTATTTTGTGGTTTTCCTAATGATAAATAATCGTCAATAATGAGCTGTGCCTTTTCTAACTCCTGCAGAATGACTTGTAAATACTCATCCTTATGTGTTTCCGAGATTTCATTTTTATGAACCAACTGTATAAATCCAGATATAGTTGTTAGTGGATTTCGAATCTCGTGAGCAAAAGAGGCGGCCAATTCACTTATCACATAAAATTTTTCTGCCCTTTGAATTTTTTCTTTCATTTTATACTTTTCAATCATTCCTTCAATTAAATAAATAGAAAACAATCCCGTAAGGATATTGATTACTATATAACTGCATAAAAATTGCATACGAACATAGCCGGGCGTTCCATCTATTTTTATTTCGGTCATTATAGCAAAAACAGAAAAAGTACTAGTGCTAATAAGAATTAGCAGTGTGCCGAAGAATTTTCTCCTTTTCTCTAACTCAGCCGGTACAACAAAATAAAATATTACAATAATAGAAACGAACAAAATAACCATAATAATAAATGATGGGAAAAAGCCGTTTCCTCCTAAGTAAAAACGGTAAGAAAGATATACAAAGGTGACAAAAGTAAAGCTTCTTAAACCTCCATATAGAAAGGCTAAAATGATAGGAATAAGCCGTAAATCATAAATATATCCTAGATGAAAACTAAAGGGGAACGTTATACAAAGAACAGTAGAAATTGATGAAAGAAAGGAAATTAATACCTTATTACGCACTTTATTACCATCTTTATCTAACCAAAATATTTGATAGCAAAAAATACAAAGGATAATAATGAATGCATTTAATAACAGTGTATGTATCCACATGCTCTATCCCCTTCTTTCTATTAAAATAAATGTCTATTAAGTATAATTAGCGAAATATTATTATGATTATACATTATTTTATCTAGATAAAAGTATGAATATTGCGAAATTTGCATTAAATTTTTTAAAAAAGTATGAAAGGAGGAAATAAATAGATTCGTTATTGTTTCAAGCGGATAGTAGTTGGAACAGAAGAACTTTTGAAAATTCTGCACCCCTTTATCAGCTGTTCAAAAAGAACGATCGTAAATGTAATCGATATAAGAAGGACCGTCTTAGATATTCTAATGTAGCTTTGAAATAAAGATTGATCAAAATGGATTCTTTTCTGGTGATTTAGTATACAGTTTTTATAAAACAGTTTGATTTTTTTAGTGATTCTTATAGAACTAAACATGCTTCTACAAGTAGGGGGTGAACAGTTTAGTTCACGGGATCATCGTCCCACGCACCCGTATATCCTACCCTGGCTACTGATATCTTAAATCCTATAAAAATAAGGTCAACCAGTAAAAACTGGTTGACCTTATAATACGAACGCACCCGTTAGCATGTTATTTATTAAATTCTTCTAATTCCTTTTCTATTTCTTCGTTAGAATACTCATGCTCAGCTTCAAATGGCGACACCACACACCAGATACACCCGCCCGCAAACGTAGCGAGTTTCGTATATTAGTTTCTATTTGTTTAATTGGGCCTGTAATGATTGTTCCCAAATCGCCCGGTAATCCAAGTCGACAATCGGTTCGTCCTTAATTAGACGATTGCGGATACCGACTACGAGCTCATTTACACGTTCATTATTGGCTAGGTCGACCTTCTTGTGGAAAACGCCATACAATGTATAGTCGCGCATCTTCAAGAATAAAGGCAAACGCTCAATCCATTCTAGCGGTATGGCTCTTACATTCATATAACCTTTRAGGAAATGAGTCAATACTTCAGTCCCAAAAGCTGAACGTGTTTCAAGCGATTCTTCTCCGTACTTCCCCCACGTTGTGTAATAGACCGGTATGGCAATATCGCTCACAAAATAAAAATACATCGCATCATCAAAATCAAATACGTGAATGTCGCCGTCATGGTAGAAGAAGTTGCCAGGATGTATGTCCGAGTGAATCAAACCAAATGTTTCCTTTGTTTGTGGCAATTGTTGAATCTCCGCGACAAGATTGCGATTGCCTTCAACAATTGCTTGATCTTTTACGGGATCAATATATTTGTCGAGCTCAATTAAATCATCCTGTTCCCAACTTAAACGCTCTGTCCCCGACGCTTCATAATCTTCGGTGACTAAGTGCATTTTCGCTGTAATAGCTCCCCATTTTTCAAAAAGTTCCGGCCCAAATTGAGGATCCTTCATTTTAACTGGAGTTCCAGGTGCCTTATCAAACAAGCAGACATAGAAATAAGAATCACCAACCGATAATTCTTCGACGAGTTCACCTTTTACAGACWTATGTACAAGTGACACGTTGATTCCGTGACCGTTTAGAAAGTTAATCCACGTCAGTTCGCCTTCTACTTCCGATTTTGAACGATGCGAGGAGTGTGTCAGCCTCAATATAAATGGCTTGCCATCCCTTTTCACCTCATACACATAATTCTCGAAATCCCCTAGCTTCTTGGCGTCCGTTGCATCCGCTCCGTATCGTGTTGCCGCATCCTCCAAAACCTCTTTTGTAAAAAGATTTTCCACCCATTGTTCCATAATTATTCCCCCGTTAATCTTTATTTATTGTTGTGATGAACCATCACAATAACCATTCATGAATTTTCAGGATACATGTTTTGCAAAAATGTGATGGATTGATAGATCAACTCTTTCATTACGTCCACGTCAATAT